>URJD01000039.1 GCA_900548075.1 uncultured Collinsella sp. | reverse complement strand
GGCAAATATGAGTACTGTTACCATTTTAGTAGCAGGCAAAACCACCCAAAATGACGTCCGAGCGACCCCTACAACCCCCTAAAGCAGCCAACCTGACTGGTTTAAGGCGTATTGGAGCCAATTTTAATGAACATACTAAAGGATATGTTCATTATCTTTTAGGATGTAAATGATATTCACTTAGCAACAGTACTCATATTTGGCATTTTTTGTCCATTGCTATATAACTAACACCCTATAGCAGACAAAAAACAGGCCGCAGCCCCATGGCAGCGGCCTGTTTAAAGTCAAAAAGTGGGCGTTAAGCGCTGTAGCCCATCGCCTGCAGGACAAACATGACAACCGTGAGCACCGTAATCACGCCGATAGTCGCCCAAGTGAGCACGTTCCACACGCGGCCGTTGCGGTTGGCGCCCATAATGTGACGGTCGGCGGCGATAACCACCTGGAACACCAGAACCACGGGCAGTAGCACGCCATTGATGACCTGCGAGGTCATCATAATCTGGAACAGATCGACGCCGGGCATAAGCACCAGCACGGCAGAGATACCGATGATGGCCGTAATGATGCCGCGATAGACCGGGGCCTCGTCCCAGCTGCGGTCGGCACCGCGCTCCCAGCCAAATGCCTCACAGATAGCGCTCGACGTAACGCCCGGCAGCACGCAGGCGGCCAAGAAGCTCGCCGCGACCAGGCCCGAGGCAAACAGTACCGTGGACCACTGACCCGCAATAGGCTCCAACGCGCGGGCAGCATCGGCGGCATCGCTAATCTGAATACCCGCCGGGAACAACACCGTACCGGTCGTGATGATAATAAAGCCGGCAATGACATCGGCGGCAAGCGAGCCGCTCACGGTATCGATGCGCTGCAGCACGATATCGTCCTCGCCCGCGTTCTTATCGACCACGTTGTTCTGCGCCAAGAAAATCATCCACGGCGCGATGGTGGTACCGATCGTTGCGACCACGAGCGACACGTAGCTGGGGTCATTTTGGATGTTAGGCACGACCAGGTCGACCGCGACCTCACCCCAGTTGGGGCCAGCCATAAACGCGGCGACAATATAAGTCACGAACACGCAGCTCACCAGCAGCAAAATCTTCTCGATGCGCTGGAAACTACCCGACATGGTAAGCATCCACACCAGCAGCGCCACCAACGGCACCGAGATGCTCGCCGGCACGCCAAAGAGAGCAAGGCCGCTGGCGATGCCCGCAAACTCCGAAATGGTCACAGCCGTGTTGGCGATCAACAGCGCCGCCATAGCAAGTACACTCTTGCGCACGCCAAAGCGCTCGCGAATGAGCGATGCCAGGCCCTTGCCCGTGACGCAGCCGCAGCGCGCCGCGGTCTCCTGCGTCACGATAAGCAGCACGGTCATGACGGGAAGCATCCAGAGCATCTTGTAGCCATAGCTGGCGCCCGCGCTGGAATACGTTGCAATGCCGCCGGCGTCATTGCCCGAAAGCGCCGCCAGCAGACCGGGACCCATAGCGCCAAAGATGGCCGCGATGGTCAACTTTTGCTTGGTGCCCGACTTTTGCTTGGTATTTTGCACGCGACCACCTAGCCCATGACCGACATGGTGAGCAGCACCGCAGCGGCGCAATACGCTACGCACGAGATCATGACGGCAATAACGTTCATGGCAGTGCCCGACGTGTTGAGGTCATGCTCGTCACGCCAGAACAGCACCATCAGGTAAATCACGGCGCTCATGTTACCAACCAGGCAAATGATGGCAGCGATATTAAAGCACCCGGTAAAGAGTTGCTCCTCAAACATGGGCGCATCGAGGAACGCAGCGGTGCGCACCAGCTGGGCGCACAGGTAGGTCACGAGTGACAGAATCAGGCCCATGCCCGTGCTCTGGAAGAAGAACCCCAGATACGGCTTGGGCTCGTCGTCGTGACCGTCATACTCCAGGAAGTAGTTCTTGACGAACGACACCATGCGCGAGGCCGCCAGCAGCACGAGCGGCATGGCGCACATGGGGAACACCACCAGATGCGCGGAGCCGAGCGCCGTCCCCAGCACGGTCGCCATGATGCACGACGCGATGCCCCATACAACAACCCAGTACTGGCGATGCACGAACCAGCTGAGCACGTTCGTCGAGTCGTCCGACGCGCTATCGCCCGAACCGACGCCTGCGATCTGCAGGTCCTCCTGATGCTCCTCGGCGATAACGTCCATGGCGTCGTCGAAGGTTACGATACCCAGGATATGACGGTTCTCGTCGCAGACAGGGATGGCAACCAGGTCGTACTTGGTCATCTCGTCCGTCACGTCTTCCTGGTCCTCGTCAGGCGACACATAGACCAGGTCGCGATAGGCCAGCTGACCCAGCGTGGCGTCGCGGTCGGCTACAATCAGCGTGCGCAGCGAAAGCACGCCGGTCAGCATGCCGCTCGGATCCTCGGTATAGACGTAATAGACACTCTCAAAGTCCTCGTCGAGTTTGCGAATCGCCTCGATGGCATCACCGACCGTCGCCGTGGCGGGCAGCGAGACAAACTCCGAGGTCATGATGCGGCCGGCGGTATTGTCCTCATACCCCAGCAGGTTACGAATCGCCTTCTCCTCCTTGACGCCCATCAGGCGCAGGAGCTTCTCGGCCTTCTCGTAATCGAGCTCGTCGATCAGGTCGGCTGCATCGTCCGGGTCCATCATGGCCAGCATCGACGATGCGTCGGTATCGGACAGGCCCTCGAGCATCTCGGTCATGAGCTCGTCGTCATCGAACTCCGAGATGGCCTCGGCGGCCTGTGCCGTATCGAGCTGCGCGAACACCTGCGCACGTAGGCGCGGGTCGAGCTGCTCGATAATGTCGGCGATGTCGGCAGGATGCAGCTCGCCGAGCGTCTTGTGCGACACCGAGAGTTGAATGTTCTTGGTCGAGCGGTCGAGCAGGTCCATGTAGGACCAAGCGATGATGTCCTCACTGAGCGGCTTGCCCAGGTGCTTCATAAAGCCTTCGACGATATGCTCGAGCGCGGGGCTGATGGCGCGTAGCAGACCGCGGGCACCGACCTCGGCGCCCAGCAGGCGCAGCTGGTTTTCGCCCGACATGGAAAACTTGATGTCGTTTACGCGCACGACCTTCATGCCCTGCGTGTCGACAATCTGCTTGTTGAGCACATCGCGGGCAAGCAGGAGTTCGGTCGGCTGCAGGTACGAAAAACGGATTTCGGTGGCCGACGTCTTAAGGTGTACACCCGTCTCGTCGATACGGTCGACCCATTTGCGCCAGCTGATCATAAACGGCGTCTTGCCGGGTCCGCGGAACGCGAGCGACGTCACGTGCGGAAAAACTTCGCCGGTAGCAATGCCAAAATCGTTCACCACGCCGAGCTTTTCGCCGTCGACGTCCAAGACCGGCAATTTGAGCATCTCACTCAGATAATTCAATGGTGCTCCCCATCATTATTCCTCCGGACGCGACCGCGCGTGCGGCGTCCGGGGGCTTCTGGATATGTATACGCATGCGCGGGCGGCACGCCGCTCGACGCTTACACCCCGTGCATGCGCAGAAAGCACCTGCATGGGGTCATCGACTGTATGGTCGAGGTTTGGATTTCACCTGTAACCTTTCTCTTGACCCTCATTAACCGCAGTAACTATAGCATCAGCATCGCCCTGCGGCATCGAATTTATGCGCTGCACATTGCAGGCATACCAAACGCTGACGCATCCGTGACATAGTCATTGGGGACGTTCTTAAATGACTACCCAATAACTACTCTGTGGTGTCGTCGTCCTCGGCAAGTTGGGGGAACACGGCGTCCTTGGGCATGGCGGCCTTCGTCAGCGAGGTGAGCTTTTTGCTCAGCGACGTGTCCGTCTTGACCAGGTCGCTGAGCGTCACGATCTTGTAGCCGTCGGCAATGAGGCCGTCGATAATCTGCGGCAGCGCCTCGAGCGTCTGCTCGGCGCATTCGTCTCTATCGGTGAGCAGCACGATATTGCCCGGCGTCACCGAATCGAGCACCGTCGAGACCTGCTCGTCGGCACCGTTGAGCAGCCAGTCGCCCGAGTCAATATTCCACGAGACCACGGCGGAGACCAGGTCCATCGCATCAATCCAGTTTTGCTCGTCAAAGGCAGCGTAGGGAGCACGCAGCAGCATCGTCTTCACGCCGGTCGCCGACTTAATCGCATCGGTGCCTTTCGTGATCTGCTCGCGTACCGCCTCACGGTCCCGACCCTTGAGCGAATCGTCGCTGTAGCTGTTGGATCCGATCTCGCACCCGGCATCGACAATCGCCTTGGCCGTGGCAGGCGAGGCCTCAGCCGCATCGCCCGAAAGGAAGAACGTCGCGGTGACGCCCTTTTCCTTGAGCACCTGCAGGATCTGCTTGGTGGCGCCGCTCGGACCCTCGTCAAACGTCAGCGCCACGTACTTTTTGTTGCCCTTGGGCGCCACGCTGGCGCACGCAACGACGCAATCGGTGGCGGGCACAACCTCGCCGCGGTCTTGCGTCTTGCCCGACTGCTCACCAACCCACACCTCGGAGCGGCCCTGGACACCCCACGTCTGCACATACTCGATAGCGCCCGTACCCTCGACCTTGAGCTTGGGCTCGATAACCGTAGCCTGAACCTCGTGCTTCTCGTAGGTGTTACGGCCATCCTTGACCGTCACCTTCTCGCCGCCCTCAAGTTCGCGGCTATCCCATTTGCCCTGCTTCACGCGCTTGCCGTCGACCTTCACCGACAGCTTTTCGCCCCCATGGCGCTTGAGCACGCTGTCATCGACGGCCAGCAGGTCGCCTGCGTCGTAGGTGTCAGTCAACTCCTGGTCGTCGATGAGATTCTGCAGCGTAGAGCCCACACGCACCGCGGTCTTCTGGCCGTTGAGCTCCACGTCCACACTGCGGTTGACGTAGCCCACGACGGCAGCGATAAACAGCACGAGTGCGCAACCCACGGCAATGAGCGCATAGGGCAAGCGAGACGAACGACGGGGCGTACGGCTGTTGCCGATGCGAGCGCTGCGGTCGCTAAAGCCGCGGCTATGGTTGAGGTACATCGCGCCGGGCTTACGGCGACGTCGACGCTGACCGCTGGGCAGCTGCCCCAGGTCGCGGCGCGCCGTCGGACGCGCACCCGAGTGCCCGTTTAAGTTAGATCCGTTTTGGCGCATGTGCCCTCCCCCATAAACACAGCGAGCCGGAGCAACATGTCTCCGGCTCGCCTCCCATCATTTGGTACGTCGCTATTTGCTAGCTTTTGACGAGCCCCCGCTCGCCTTTTGATATTCGTCCTTAAAGGCCTTGAACATACCGCGCGTTTTGCCGAGCTGCTTGCCCAGTGCGCGGCTGCCCTTGTCCACGGCGACCGATCCCTTGTCATCGAGCACCTTGGCGCCCTTCTTGACCTTATCGCCCACCACGACACTGGCCTCGGCAGCCTTGGCGGCCGCGCCGCCCGAATACCCGAGCGACTTGACCTCGTCCGAAACAATCATCGCGCCGTCCGCATAGCCGCGCAGCATCGTCGGCGGCACCTGCGTGTCACCAACCAAAACACTCGAAGCAGCACCGGCGGTCACATAGAATGCCTGCACGATGCCCGAGCGTGGCTTGAACTCCACGTCCGAGCAATAGCCCACGACGTCGCCCGATTCCGTGCGCACGTCCATACCGACCCAGATGATGCAATCGTCCAGGTTGATGTCGAGGCGCTTGGCGGCGGCGGCATCGTAGGTGCCCTTGACGTCATCGACCGCGATGGCGCCCTCGTAGACACCAATGGCGTCGAGCGCTACGAATCGGTCGGGGCGCTCGATCATGCCCGCGATATCGGACTGGCGGACCATAAAGCCGACCACGCGCGTACCGCCCGGGGTAAAGACCGGAAAGTGAATCTTTCCGAGCTTTTTAGGGCTGCGCGGCGTGCCGTCCTTTTTGGTGCGCTTGTCCTCGGTAGGCTTGCGATAGATCTTGGCACCGACAAAATCCCCGGCGCGCATTATGCCTCGGTCGAGGGCTCCGCAGCCTCGGTATCAGCCTCGACGGCGTTCTCGACCACGACGTCGGCGGCAGGCGTCACGTTGCCGCCCGAAATAGCGTCGTTGAGCTGCTCGCGCAGCTGGTCCATGCGCTCGCGGGCCAGGTCGACCTTGGCGCGCAGGTCGTCGGTCTTGGCGTCGACCATCGGGCCAAAGTCATTCACCGCAGCACGGGCCTCCTCGGCGCTGTGCTCGTAGGTGTCGCGCATATTGTCCCAGGCGTCGTTGGCGATATCGGCAGCCATGGCGCGGGTCTCGGCGCCCGAGCGCGGGGCCAGAGCAACGCCGACAATAGCGCCGGCAGCGGCACCAAAAAGTGCGCCGGAGACAAAGCTGAAAGTCTTACCCATGATCATTCCTCTCCTGCGGGCACGTCGGTGCCCACCGTTTGAATGCTGTCCATTATACCCGCAGCGCATCACTTGCCGCTCCGCTCATCTGCGTACGGCAAAGGCGCAGGTACGTGATGGTGATAAACGCGTAGGCCTACTCCTGGGGCATAGCCGGCATGGCCACCGTGGCACCCGGGTCCTCGCCGGCGCCGTCCACGAGCGGCAGGCCGCCCTCATGCGCAGGTCCTGCCGGAACCGTCGCCGCACCGCCAAAGACGGCAGCGGAGGCCTCGTGGTTCTCGGCAACCGCGCCCTCGGTATCAATCGCCACCTGGGGCTCGTCGTCAAAGTTGGGGACGCCCTGGGGCTCGGTGGGAACAGGCTCGGCGGTCGCATCGGCAACGGGCTCGGCATCGACCGGCACATCGCCCTCGTCAGCGCCCTCGCCCTCGGCGGCATCTTCGCCGTTCGCAGCGGCGACGGCCTCGTGAGGATCCTTGCCCTCGGCCTCGGCGCGCATGCCCAGCACCAGGTTGCGCAGGCCCGCGACCGTGCCCTCCACGTCGGGGGCAGGCTGGTCGGCGTGCAGGTACGCCCAGTCCATCATAAAGGTGGCCGAAGACAGCGCACCGATGGCCAGCGCGTCGTCGGGGCACGAAAGCTCAACCTCAAAGACGCGCTCGTCGTGCTCGCTTACGCGCGTGCGGCCGCACGAGATGCTGCCGGCAAGACCGGTCTCGTTCATGAGCTCGACCGTCACGTGCTCCAGCAGGTGGCAGAGCTCGGTCTGACCCATGCAGTCCTGGAACTCGCGGCCGGAATCGCCCAGGCACAGGTGCTTGGCAATCGCGGGCACCAGGTAGTACACGCGCGCCGTGGCCTCGATGTCCTCCGAGGTCATGAGCGGCATGCCGGGGTTCACCAGCACATGCGCGCAGATCTTGTCCTCACTGACGGTGACCTTAAGGATGTTGAACAGGCCTGCCATAACTCTCCCCTACTCTTCCTTGTCCTACTCGTCGCCGTCGTGCGGGTCCACAGAGCCCGCACCCGACGCCGCCGGCTTCTCTGCCGAAGACTCGGAATCCTTCTTATCGGTTTCGGCCGGAGCGATCACGCGGATGAGCGAGATGCGCTGGCCACGCATCGACTGCACTTTAAACTTGTACCCGGCAACCTCAAACACCTCTCCGATGTCGGGCACCGAGTCGCAAAGCTCCAAAATCCAGCCGGCGATGGTCTCATAATCATCGCTTTCCTCGAGCGGCCAACCAAGCTCAATCGCGTCATCGCACGAAAAACGCCCATCAACGAGCCACTCGCGGCGCGAAAGGCGCGTGAGATACTTGTTGTCGGGGTCGAACTCGTCCTCGATCTCGCCGACGATCTCCTCGACGATGTCCTCGATGGTGATGATGCCGGCCGTGCCGCCGTACTCGTCCACGACCACCACGATCTGGTCGTGCGAGGTCTGCATCTCGGACAGCAGCGGCAGGATGTCCTTGGTGTCGGGTACAAAGGTGGCGTCGCGCAAATAGCTGGCGATGGGCTGGTCGCCCTTGCCGTCGAGCGCGGGCTGGATCAGGTCCTTGATGTGCGCGATGCCCGCGACGTTGTCGGGGTCCTCGTGATAGACGGGGATGCGGCTGAAGCCGGTCTGGCGCATGGTGGACAACACGTCGGCGACCGTCTCGTCGTCCTCGCACATGGTGGTGTCCACGCGCGGCACCATGACCTCGCGGGCAACGGTGTCGCCTAGGTCGAAGATCTCGTGGATCATGCGCTTTTCCTCGTCGAGCAGGTCGTCCTGCTCCGAGACCATGTACTTGATCTCCTCCTCCGAGACGTTCTGACGGTCGTCGGCGCTCTTGATGCGCAGGATGCGGGCCAGGCCATCGGAGCAAGCGCCAGTCAGCCACACAAGCGGACGGGCGATCTTTTGGAAAAATGACAACGGTCCCACGACCTGCTTGGATACGCCCTCGGCATTGGCCAGGCCGATGCGCTTGGGCACAAGCTCGCCAATCACGATGGACACGAAGGCGACCGCGACGGTGATGATGACCGGCGCCAGGCCGCGCGCGATGGCGGAGAGCGGCGCGATGCCAAAGCTCATGAGCCACGTGGCGAGCGGGTCGGACAGACTCGTCGAGGCGACGGCGGACGAGGCGAAGCCCACGAGCGTGATGGCGACCTGGATGGTGGCGAGCAGCTGGTCGGAGTCGGCAGCCAGCTTAATGGCACGCTCGGCGCGCTTGTCGCCTTCCTCGGCCTCGTGCTCCAGCACGGCGCGCTTGGCCGTGGTGAGCGCCATCTCGGACATAGAGAAGTAGCCGTTGATGAGAGTCAAAACGAGGGTGGTGATAAGGGAGATGGTTATGTCCATCGGGAGTTTCTCGAACCTCCAAGATTCGGGACGTCGGATTAAAACGTTGACGGCGGATACGGCAATTGCACCGGCGCCCAAACAAGGACGCGAGCGCGCAGGCGTGGTCGCTAGATTACGAAGAGGATCACCGCCATGAACTGGAAAATACTGCCGGCGAACACCCACAGGTGGAACACGCTGTGCAGGTAGCGCACGTTTTTGGCGATATAGAACGGCACGCCCGCGGTGTAGCACACGCCGCCGACGGCGAGCAGGGCAAGTGCCACGGGGTTGAGCAGCGACACGAGCTCGGGCAGCTTAAAGACGACGAGCCAGCCCATCAGCAGGTAGACCAGGCCGCTTACCCAGTGCGGTTGACGCTCGCGCATAAAGCACTCGAGGGCGATGCCGATAATGGCGATGGCCCATACGGCAAAGAACAGCGCAGGGCCGCCGTCGTTTGCGAGCATGATAAGGCAAAACGGCGTATAGCTGCCCGCAATGAGCAGGTAGATGCAGCTGTGGTCGATGATGCGAAACACGCGCTTGGCGCGCGCGGGCTGAATCGCGTGGTAGAGCGTGGAGGCTAGGTATTCGAGGATAATGCTGACGCCATAGACAATCGCCGCGGCCATGTGGGCCGGGCCTCCGCCGCGCAGGGCGGCGAATACGATCAGGAGCACCAGGCCCGCGATACCCAGCAGGCAGCCGACACCATGGGTGACGGAGTTCATGATCTCCTCACCCACCGTGTAGTGTGGAACGGCCGCGGTCTTGGGTCGCGGCTTAGAACTGTCGCTCGAATCGGACATGCCGGTTACATCCTCCAACGTAAAGAGTTCTCAACACTATATCAAAGCGTCTGGGTACGTGCGAAATTTGCACCATACGTGACCCTTTGTTTACCCATTCTTTGCCTGTTGACGCATCAACGGCGAACGTCCATAATGCGCTTGCATTAAATGTTAATGTATTAACATCTTATAGGAAAGCTTCTTATGTCTCAAAACGCACGTTCCCATCGAAAGCTCAAGATAGCCGGCATCGTTGCACTGGTGGTTGTCGTTGCGCTGCTCGGATTTGCCGGCAACTTTCTGTTTGACTTTGCCCTGAATCCCCAAGCGCCCTACACCATGAAGATGATGCAGGATAGCAAGAACGACAAAGAAGGCGAGCAGCCGGATGCCGAGGAAACCGAGGCGCGGGCGTGGTTTAAAGAGAATCGCGAGAGCAGCAGCCTCACCGCAGATGACGGAACCGAACTTGCCGCTTGGTATTTTGCCGCCTCGGAGAACACCCACGATTACGCCGTCTGCCTGCATGGATATACCAACGAGCCCATCGGTATGGCCCGATACGTCAAGCGATTCCACGACCGCGGCATGAACGTACTCGCACCCGCCGCCCGCGCCCACGAGCGCTCCGGCGGCGACTATATCGGCATGGGCTGGCCCGAGCGCCTCGACATCGTCGCATGGATCGAGCAAATCGTTCAGGCCGACCCCGAGGCACGTATCCTGGTCTTTGGCGAGTCGATGGGTGCGGCAACCGCCATGAACGTCGCGGGGGAATCTCTGCCCTCAAACGTGAAATGCATTATCGAGGACTGCGGTTATACGAGTGTTTGGGACGAGTTTTCCCTGCAGCTCAAGGACGTGTTCGGCCTGCCCAGCTTTCCCTTGCTCGATGTAGCAAACTTGGTGTGCAACGTGCGCGCGGGCTACGACTTTCATAAGGCGAGCAGTGTGGAGCAACTCAAACACGCGACAGTTCCCATGCTGTTTATCCACGGCGACCAGGACACCTTTGTGCCGTACAGCATGCTCGACCAAAACTACGACGCGTGCGCCAGCAAGGTCAAGCAAAAGCTCACTATCCATGGCGCCACCCACGCCAAGAGTGCGCAAGTTGACCCCGAGCTCTACTGGAATACGGTCGATGACTTCCTCGACAAGAATTTTTAGGCAAAAAGCAACGTCTGGGGTTTGTTGCCAAAAATCGGTTTGTAGTCGGCGGTATTCGATTTTTCACCGCACTTCTGAAAAGCCGCCCGCAAGCGTTGTGCTCGTGGGCGGCTTTTGCTCAACTTACGCTACAAAAACGCTTGATTTGTCCAATAGTTAGACGCTACTTGACCTCGATGAGCTCGTACTTGCTCGTGCCCAGGCCGATCTTCTCGGCGTGTGCGATGCACACGCGCCAGTCGGTGTCGGGATGCGTGATGCAGAAGGGGTCCTTGGCCTGCTCGCCCTCCAGATGCTCGTGGTTGTGCTCCATCTTGGCCGCGCTATCGGTGAGCTCGGTGTTGGGCAGCGGCTCGGATGCCATGACAGCATCGGCGCAGGCCTGGTCGATGGCGACCGGGTCGAAGCTCGCGAACATGCCGATATCGTTGACGATAGGCGTGTCGTTTTCGGGATGACAATCGCAGTTGGGGCTGATATCCATGGCAAGCGAGATATGGAAGCTCGGGCGGCCGTCGACAACGGCCTTGGTGTACTCGGCGATCTTACAGTTGAGCACGTCGGCCGCGGCGTCATAGCCGGGCTCGATGCAATCCTGGTTGCATGCCGCAATGCAGCGTCCGCAGCCCACGCAGCGATCGTGGTCGATGGCGGCCACGTGCACCGTGCGAGTAGCGCCGCTGGCAAGCTCACGCTCGCGGGTGTCGTCGAACGAGATGGCGTTGTGCGCGCAGATTTTTTCGCAGGCACGGCAGCCAACGCAGTGCTCGGTCGCGACGTTCGGTTTGCCGGCGGCATGCTGCTCCATCTTGCCGGCACGGCTGCCGCCTCCCATGCCCAGGTTCTTCATGGCGCCGCCAAAACCTGCCTGCTCATGACCCTTAAAGTGGGTGAGGCTGATCACGATATCGGCATCCATGAGCGCCTGACCGATCTTGGCTTCGTGCACGTACTCGCCGCCCTCGACCGGGACGAGCGCCTCGTCGGTGCCCTTGAGGCCGTCGGCGATGATGATCTGGCAACCCGTGGCATACGGGGTAAAGCCGTTCTGGTAGGCGGTGTCGATGTGCTCGAGCGCGTTTTTGCGGCTACCGACATAGAGCGTATTGCAGTCGGTGAGGAAGGGCTTGCCGCCCAGCTCCTTCACGACGTCCGCGACGGCGCGGGCGTAGTTGGGGCGCAAAAAGCTCAGGTTGCCCAGCTCGCCAAAGTGAATCTTAATGGCGACGAACTTGTTCTCGAAGTCGATCTGTTCGATACCGGCGTGACGGATGAGGCGCTTGAGCTTGTCGAGCTGGCTCTCGCGAGCATGCGTGCGCAGGTTGGTGAAGTACACCTT
>URJD01000038.1 GCA_900548075.1 uncultured Collinsella sp. | reverse complement strand
ATATACCCGATTCATACTGTTCATCTTTGCCGATATCGTGAAGAAGTGCCGTGGCATAGATGACCTCGCGGTCAAATTCGAGCTGCTCCTCGAGATTCTTGATCCACATAATGCGAGCGACATCGAGCAGATGGTCAATACCGTGGCGGCAGAAGATGCGCCCCGATTCCAACTGTACGATGTTGCCCAGGTGCCGGCGGAACAGCCCGTTGGCACAAATGTAATCAATGCGAGGCATGGCACCAAAGGGGGCCAGGCCCGAAGCCATAAAGCCGCGACGCGACGTCCCCTCATCGGTCTTCGATGTAAAGTCGTTGACGACTCTCATGGTTAGCGGCCCAGCATCCTAAAGAAACGCTCCTCGAGCGCGGAATCGGTCTCAAAGACGCCGCGGCGAGCAAGTGTCACGGTCTTGGTGCCGGGCTTTTGCACGCCACGCATCGTCATGCACATATGCTCGGCCTCCATCAACACAATCGCTCCCTGGGGAGCGAGATAATCCATGAGGGCATCGGCAACCTGTGCGCACAGTTGCTCCTGCAGCTGAAGACGGCGGGCATAAACCTCAACCGTGCGGGCGAGCTTGGAAAGCCCAGCCACCCGACCGTTAGGGATATAACCAATGGCGGCCTTGCCATAAAACGGCAGCAGATGATGTTCGCACAGCGAGTAGAACGTAATGTCGCGCTCGATAACCAAATCGTTCGAAGCGACGGCAAAGGTTTTGGACAGGTGCTCCTCGGCACTCTGGTCCATGCCGCCGGCGATCTCACCATACATACGGGCAACGCGCGCCGGGGTCTCCAGCAGGCCCCCACGAGTTGGGTTCTCGCCTATGCCCTCAAGCAACAGCTTAATGGCGCCCTCGACTTTTTCCTGATCGATCATCTGGACCTCACTTTTCCGATTTCACGTTCGCGCTATGGTACCACGCCCTCCAGCATCGACCACAAGCTACATAGTATGGGTCGAATAGACCGGATCATCACGCCAAAGTTCAACCGCATCACAAAGCGCAACGCCCTCGCGCTCAGCACGGGCGCGCGTAGCGTTCATATCGATCACGCGCTGGTTGCTCGAGCCCCTAAAACGCAATGAGATATCATACAGATCCTGAACAAACGGGCCATCCACCAACATATCGAGGCAGGCAAGGATGCGGTCCGTCACCTCGGTATGATGACGACCGCCCGGCATAAGCTCCTCGAGCACGTCACCGGTAAAGCACCAAATGGTCTTCCCCGACTCCACGGGATAAGCCTCACGAACACGCTCGACAAACTCAACGAGTCCCGCCTGATTCTCAGGTTCCATAGGCTCGCCGCCCAAAATCGTCAGACCATCGATAAAGGGATGGTCGAGGCTCTCAATAATCTTGTCTTCGACGGCACGATCAAACGGCTCGCCCGCAGCAAAGTCCCACGCGACAGAGTTAAAGCAATTCTTGCACCCACGACGGCACCCGCTCACAAACAGAGAAGTACGAACGCCTTCCCCATCAGCAATGTCGAAATACTTAATGTTCGCGTAGTTCATAGGTAACCTTCCTGGGGGTCTGGAGTATATCATTCCGTCCTCAAACATTCTCGGCCTTTGGCCTGCGAAACTGCGGGCGGAACGATATACTCCAGACCCCTCGCGAGCAACACTCAATGAACAAAGCGAACATCGAGTATAGGGTTCGAGGTCCAATAAAAAATTTGTTGCAGCTCAACCGTTGCTGCAAGCAAACCGTTATTGCAAGTCGACTCATTTCCGCTAAAAACTTCGAGGAGTGAGCAGACTGCGCGCTGCATCTCAGCTACATCAACTTGGCTGCCCCGTAGCGAGGCCCCGGAGCTTTGCTCGATATGAGTTCCGCACGAACAGGAGGCGCCAGTGGCGCCTCCGTCGTGAGCCAGGACTGTCTGAAATAGCGAGTAAAGGTCCGGGGCCTCGCTACGGGGCGGCCTGGGATGGTTATTAGAGATGCAGCACGCGGTCGCGGATCTCCTCGGTTCGACCCTGGTTCCAGAACTGGGTACCGATGTAGCCGCACGTACGACGGGCGACATTCATCTTCTCCTGGTCACGATTGCCGCAATTGGGGCACTCCCACACCAGCTTGCCGTCATCCTCGACAATCTTGATCTCGCCGTCGTAACCGCACACCTGGCAATAATCGCTCTTGGTGTTGAGCTCGGCGTACATGATGTTGTCGTAGATGTACTGCATCACGCGAATGACAGCCTTGAGGTTGTCCTGCATGTTGGGAACTTCGACGTAGGAGATGGCGCCGCCCGGCGAAAGCTGCTGGAACATACCCTCGAACTTGAGCTTGTCGAATGCGTCGATCTCCTCGGACACGTGGACGTGGTAGCTGTTGGTGATGTAGCCCTTGTCCGTCACGCCCGGGATGATGCCAAAACGACGCTGCAGGCACTTGGCGAACTTGTAGGTCGTCGACTCAAGCGGGGTACCGTACAGCGAGAAGTCAATATCGCTTTCGGCCTTCCACTCCGCGCACTTGTCGTTCATGCGCTGCATGACGGCCATGGCAAAGGGCGTACCCTCCTTCTCGGTGTGGCTGTGGCCCGTCATGTACTTAACGCACTCATACAGGCCGGCATAACCCAGACTAATGGTGGAGTAACCGCCCACGAGCAACTTGTCGATCGTCTCGCCCTTCTTAAGGCGAGCCAGGGCACCGTACTGCCAAAGAATCGGTGCGGCATCCGAAAGCGTACCCATCAGACGCTCATGACGGCACAGCAGGGCGCGGTGGCACAGCTCAAGGCGCTCGTCGAAGATCTTCCAGAACTTGTCCATGTCCTGATGCGAGCTCAGCGCGACATCGGGCAGGTTGATGGTCACAACGCCCTGGTTAAAGCGACCGTAGTACTTGGGCTTGTTCGGGTCATAGTTCAGCGCGTTGGCCACGTTGTTAAATCCGTTACCGGAGCGGTCGGGCGTCAGGAAGCTGCGACAACCCATGCAGGTATAGCAGTCGCCGTTGCCCGCGGTCTCGCCCTTCGACAGCTTGAGCTCGCGCATCTTCTTCTCGGAGATGTAGTCGGGCACCATGCGCTTGGCGGTGCACTTCGCAGCCAGCTGAGTCAGGTAGAAGTACGGGGAATCCTCGTGAACGTTATCGTCCTCGAGCACGTAGATGAGCTTGGGGAATGCCGGGGTAATCCACACGCCGGCCTCGTTCTTAACGCCCTCATAGCGCTGGCGAAGCGTCTCCTCCACGATCATGGCAAGGTCGTGCTTCTCCTGGGGCGTACGGGCCTCATTGAGATACATAAAGACCGTCACGAACGGCGCCTGGCCGTTGGTGGTCATAAGGGTCACGACCTGATACTGAATCGTCTGGACGCCGCGACGGATCTCGTCACGCAGACGGTCCTCAACGACCTCACGGACTTTCTCGGCAGATGCCGAAACACCGAGCTCCTCGAGCTCGCGGGCAACCTCGCCGCGAATCTTTTGACGGCTCACCTCAACAAAGGGGGCGAGATGGGTCAGCGAAATAGACTGGCCGCCGTACTGGGAGGAAGCAACCTGGGCGATAATCTGCGTCGCGATGTTGCAGGCAGTCGAGAAGCTGTGCGGCTTCTCGATCAGCGTGCCCGAGATAACGGTGCCGTTCTGGAGCATGTCCTCCAGGTTCACCAGGTCGCAGTTATGCATGTGCTGGGCAAAGTAGTCGGAATCGTGGAAGTGGATCAGGCCCTCATTGTGGGCATCCACGATCTCCTGGGGCAGCAGCACACGCTGAGTCAGGTCCTTGGAAATCTCGCCGGCCATATAGTCACGCTGGACGGAATTGACGGTCGGGTTCTTGTTAGAGTTCTCCTGCTTGACCTCTTCGTTATTGCACTCGATCAGCGACAAAATCTTGTCGTCGGTCGTGTTCTTCTGGCGCTTCAGGCTCTGAACATAGCGATAGATGATGTAGTGGCGGGCCACTTCGTAGCAGTCGAGACGCATAATCTCGTCCTCGACCAGATCCTGAATCTCCTCGACCGACACGGTGTGGCCCGCGTTCTCGCATGCCTCGGCGACGTTTTGCGCCGCATAAACCACCTGGCGGTCGGTAAGACGAGAGCCCTCCTCGACCTCCAAGTTGGCGGCGCGAATCGCATTGACAATCTTATCGATGTCAAAGACAACCTCGGTGCCGCTGCGCTTGATGATCTTCATCCTCTTGCCTCTTTCGCGTCGTAGTCTCATTGCGCTTCAGAGCCAAACGATGCCCGGCAGGGCCTGTCCCTGTCTTGCGGCGCCGTCGCGCAATCTGTGTTCTCGATAAACCATAAGCCTCCATGCGGACATTCCCAGGAGCCGATCAAGCGGCTCAAGGACACGTTCAAGAGAGGCAGTTAAGGTCTTCGTTCTCTGTCCGCCATCTATCATACGACAAAGAGGCATCTATATCCTGTATTCTTTTTTTAGGTCAAACACAACATATAGTGTTTCAGCAGGTCAAAGTAATTAGTCATTTTGCAGACGCATTAAAAATGAAGGGCTCTTGGCAGAGTGCTAAAACGTTATCAGCTCGACTACCTGCACGGCAGTTTTGAAACCCCCTCAACCGCGCCGCTGACAAATCCTACCAAAACCAAGCCGCTCACGCCAAAAGAATCCAAAAGATCATGCTTGACCAACATGTTGCGGTCACGATCGGCCAGGACGTATGCAATCTGCCGGCACCTCTACGGGATGCGAAGACCATCGCGTACAGACCTTGGATCAATATTTGGCGGCTTATTTGGCGGCGTGCTTGGTGGCAAAACAAAACAGCCCAGAGGACATAGCCTCTGAGCTGCGAACATTTGGTGGGCGTTAGAAGATTTGAACTTCTGACCTCTTCCGTGTCAGGGAAGCGCTCTCCCCCTGAGCTAAACGCCCGATCAAGGGTGCGCAAGTGCGCAAGGGATAATATAACGGAGCCTGAACTCGGTGGCAAGAACATTTTTAAAAATCGCTTACATTGTGGAATTCGGGGGCTTTGTCATATCCACTTCAAAAGAGCCTGCTGCCGCAATTTGGCTGTCGCATAATGCAAGACCATTGCAGTATCGAGCTATGGAAAGACGCCTGCGGAATTGTCCTACCGATAAGCGGACAAGCCTCCAGCTGGTGCCTTCGCCGTGGTAAGGTAAGCCGAATTGTTTCCAGGCTGTTTCGGGGGAGTGGAATGAGCAAAGAGTGTGTCGAGCAGGTCGAAGGCGTAGGGGCTTCGGTGCCGATGACCGATATATCGAACATTGATGTGCCCGAGGGCACCGACGAGCTCAGCCGTAGCACCCGCCGCGCCTGGCGCGAGCGCCTTAACGATGCGTCGTCGCGCAAGATGATCACGGGCGTTTTGGCTACGCTGGTGGGCGGTTCGTTTTGGGGCTTCTCGGGCACCAGCGCGAGCTTTCTGTTCGATACCTACCACGTCGACACCTTGTGGCTTATGAGCGTGCGTCAGATTCTCGCCGGTCTACTCTTTATGGCCGTGGTTGTCACGCGCGACCGCGAGCGCCTGATTAAGCTCTGGACCACACCCGCCGATCGCAAGCAGCTGCTGCTCTTTACCGCCTTTGGCCTGCTGTTCAACCAGTTTTGCTATCTTTCGGCCGTGCGCCTGACGAACGCCGGAACCGCGACGGTGCTCCAGTGCCTGCAGCTCGTTATCATCATGGGCTACACCTGCGTGATCGATCGCCGCATGCCACGTACTCGCGAAGTCATCGGCATTGGCCTAGCTCTGGGTGGAACCTTTTTAATCGCCACCGGCGGCGACCCCACCAGCCTGAATATCTCGCCGCTTGGCCTGGCAGCAGGTCTTATGTGTGCGGTCAGCGCCGCGTGTATGGCGGTGATTCCCGCCAAGATCCTGCCCGAATATGGCAGCCCCATCGTCACGGGCTCGGCAATGCTCGCGGCGGGCGTGGTTTCATGTGTCTTCGTGCGGCCCTGGGCGCATATGCCGTCGCTCGACGCTGCCGGCATCGAGGCGCTCACGGTGTTCGTGGTTATCGGCTCGTTTTTTGCTTACATGTTCTATATGCAGGGCGTTAAGGACATCGGCTCGGTGCGTGCGAGCCTCATCGGAACTGTGGAGCCGGTTTCGGCGACCATCACCAGCGCCGTTATGCTGGGCACGGTGTTTTTGCCGACCGACCTTATCGGCTTTGCCATGATCATCGTGATGATGTTCCTCACGGTGTAGCTGGCGCCGCCGCCAAGACAGAAAAGGTGTTGCGCCACATTTTCGCCAAATGATGTCCGTGTCTGGAGTTTAGCTGTCGATGCCCAAAATGCCATAAACTGGTAACGTTATGGACTTTTTCATTGCGACTCAATTGCGAGGATTTCTTTATGGCTGGTAATCACTTTAAGGGCAGCGATAGCGGCCGTCCTGCAGTTCCGCCGCGTCCGAACGGGGCTGGTAAGGCCGGCACGCCGGGCGGCGCTGGACAGGGCGGTTCCGGTAAGCGCGTGTCCCCGGGCGAGACGGCGATGTTTACCGCTCTGTACGAGCAGTCACAAAAGGCAAAAAAGACCGGCCGTGCAAGAGGAAATGTTTTTGCGGGCGGTGCAACCTCCACGTCGCAGCCGAGCGGGGCTCCTTCGGTACCTGCGAACAACGCAGGTGCTGCCAACGCCGCGAATGCCGCCGGCAACGTTAATGCCGGCAAGGCCGACAACAATACTCCCTCTGCCGGTGGCGCGGGGCTTACGGGTAACCTCGGCACGATTTACACCGGCGCCTCCGAGACTGGCACGTTCGCCCGCCTGGATGATAGCGGTGCCGAGTTTGCGGGCTCGGGTTCCAAGGAAGATTATTACGATTTTGGCTTGAACTACGGTAGCGACGCTTCGTCGAGTTCGACCTCTGACGGTCTGGTCCGTCATCGCCATCGCAAGGGCGAGCGCAAAAAGCGTCACACTGGCGCCATTATTGCCGCTGTAGTCGCGGTGCTTCTCGTTGCGCTTGGCGCAAGCGGCTTTATGCTGCTTAACTCGGCAAAGACCGTAAAGAGCGAAGCGAAGGAGGCTGTCGAGATCGTCGGCGGCCTTAAGGACAAGGTCACGTCGGGCGATTTTTCGACGCTGCCTGACGACGCGAAGAAGATCGATGAGCTCTGCGACAGCATGAAGGCGGAGACTTCGAGCCCGCTGTGGACGGCGGCTTCGTTTATCCCGGTGTATGGCAGTGACATCAACGCAGCCCGCACCATGATTGATGCCCTGTCCGATGTCTCAAGCAACGCGCTGGTTCCCATGGCCGATAACCTTTCGCAGGCCACGCCCGGCAAGCTGTTTCAGGACGGCATGATTAACGTGTCCGCGCTGCAGGCGGTCGCCGATTCGCTTTCCGATAGCTCCAAGGTGTTCAAGAGCGCCAACGAGAAGATTCAGGGTATTGGCGATACTCATATTTCTCAGGTGACCGAGCTGGTCGATAAGGCCAAGGACGGCTTTGCCACCCTCAACGGCGCGGTTGACGCGGCGGAGAAGGTCGCCCCCGTTCTTCCCCAGATGCTCGGCGCCAACGGCCAGACGCGCAACTACCTTATGTACGCCATGAACAACGTCGAGATTCGTGCTTGCGGCGGCTTTGGCGGTTCGCAGGGCCTGATTTCGGTCACTGACGGCCAGATGTCGATTGGCGAGTTTGTTCCCCGCATTGGACTCAGCGAGGATGAGGCAGTCGAGAGCGTCGACGAAGAGGATGAGGCGCTGTTCGGCAACCACAGTAACCTGTACAACTCGGGCAATACCTATTCGCCTGATTGGCCCTGCAACTCGCAGCGTGTCGCCGCGCTGTGGAAGTCCCAGTATGGACAGGACGTTGATGGCGTCATCGGTATCGACCCGGTGTTCCTGCAGTATCTGCTGGGCCTGGTCGGTAACGTGTCACTGCCCGACGGAACGGTTGTCGACGGCACCAACGCCGCAAAGGTCCTCATGCACGATGTGTACTGGAACTATCCGGTCGAGGAGTCTGACGGCATCTTTGCATCCGTCGCCAGCGCTGCCTTCGACAAGATCCTTGGCGGTATCGGCGATGTCGATGTTGCGAAGCTTGTCAGCGCCGTTGAGCGCGGTGCCGAAGAGGGCCGCCTGATCGCGTGGATGAGAAACGATGATGAGCAGAATGCCATCAAAGAGACGGGCATTGACGCTTCGCTGCCCGATCCGGATGACCCGAGTGCCGATCCTGTTGCCGGCGTTTACTTTAACAACCTGAGCTTCTCCAAGCTCGACTGGTACCTGAACGCCGACACGCAGATTGGCCAGGGCGTGAAGAACGGCGACGGCACGTGCTCCTATCGCATCACCGTTACCCTGACGAACATCATGACGCAGGAGGAGGCCGGCAAACTGCCCGACTACGTCGCGGCGAGCGCGCCCGATGCCGCGCGCGACGACGAACGCCTGAATGTCTCACTGTTTGCCCCGACGGGCGGCAACATCAGTGACCTTACGGTTGAGGGCACCCAGTTTGGTCTTGGCGCCGCTACGTGGCATGGAATCCCCTTCTATTCGGGCACCGTTGACCTGCATGCTGGCGAGACGACGACGATCACGTATACGCTGACCACGTCGGCCGAGGCGGGGGACAAGCCGCTTACGCTGCGTCAGACTCCTACATGCCAGGCGGCTCGCGACAGCGCGTCGGCGTAGGATTTTTCTGGTAGCGCAGATAATCGAGTACCATTTTGGGGCGGACAGGCAATCTGTCCGCCCCTATTTTGTAAGGAGAGCGCATGAAGTACTTTGGCACCGACGGCTTTCGCGGTGAGGCTAACGTTGGGCTGACGGTAGAGCACGCTTATAAGATTGGCCGTTTTGTGGGCTGGTATTACGGCGCCAACCGCAGTGCTAAGGCGCGCGTGATCGTGGGCAAGGACACACGTCGATCGAGTTATATGTTCGAGGCGGCGCTGGTGAGTGGCCTGGTCGCGAGCGGTGCGGACGCCTATATGCTGCACGTGATCCCCACGCCGGGCGTAGCGCACCAGACCGTGGAAGGCTGCTTCGATTGCGGCATCATGATCAGCGCGAGCCACAACCCGTTTTGCGATAACGGCATTAAGCTCGTCAACAGCGATGGCTTTAAGATGGACGAGGACGTACTGGAGCTCATCGAGGACTACATCGATGGCAAGAGCGAGGTGCCGCTGGCCACGGGCAACTACATCGGCGCCACGGTGGACTACATGCAGGGCCGCAACCGCTACATTGCCTCGCTCATCGCCAGCGCGAACTTTTCGCTGCAGGGCGTCAAGATCGGTATCGACTGCGCCAACGGCTCGGCTTCCTCGGTGGCCAAGCCGGTGTTTGACGCGCTCGGTGCCGACGTGCGCGTGATCAACGCCGCGCCCGATGGTTTTAACATCAACGTCGACTGCGGCTCCACGCATATGGAGCGCCTGCAGCGCCACGTGGTGGAGCAGGGCCTGGACGTGGGCTTTGCCTACGATGGCGATGCCGACCGCTGCCTTGCCGTGGATGAGCGCGGTCGCGTGGTAGACGGCGACCAGATCCTGTACGTGTGCGGCGTGTATCTGAACAAGCACGGTCGCCTTTCGGGCGGTACCGTGGTTCCGACGATTGCCAGCAACTTTGGCCTGATCAAGTCGTTGGAGCTTGCCGGCCTAAGTGTCGTGACCAGCGGTGTGGGCGACCGTCACGTGTATGCCAAGATGCGCGAGGGCGGTTACAGCCTGGGCGGCGAGCAGACGGGTCATACGATCTTTGGCGATATCGAGCGTACGGGCGACGGCATTATGACCTCGCTGCGTGTGATGGAAGTTATTCGTGCCGAGCGCGAGACACTTTCGCAGCTCACGGCTCCGTGCAAGCTGCTGCCGCAGGCGCAGGTGGCCGTGCACGTGGCGGACAAGGACGCCGCGCTCGAGAACATGGGCGTGCAGAACGCCATCGCCGAGGCCGAGGCTGCGCTGGCAGGCGAGGGCCGCGTGCTCGTACGCAAGAGCGGAACTGAGTCGGTTATCCGCGTGCTGGCCGAGGCGCCCGACCAAGCATCCGCCGATGCCGCCATGAAGCGCATCGCCAACGCACTGGAAGCTTTATAGTTACGCGGTTTTACCAAACCGCGTAACTGCTCGACGTTGCCAAGACGTCGGCGTCAACCTAGTTGTTGGGCAACCTAGTCATTTGGGACGTTCTTAAATGACTAGTCGTTTGGGACACTCTTTGCCGGCCAATCCGGCAGTTAGGGACGTCCCTAACTGCCGGGTTGGTGGCTGGGTGCGAAGGGGCGCCGCGGGATAGATCCTGCGGCGCCCCTCTTGCGTTGGCGTGTTGCCTAGGCTTTACAGCTCGTAGAGCGTGGTGAACTTGTCCTGCAGGTAGCTGCAGTAATAGCGGGCATCGAACGCCATGCCGCACGCGCCCTTGATGAGCTCCGGCGCGTCCTTGGCGCGGCCCCACTGCCAAATGTGCTCGCCGAGCCAGGCGCGGACGGGTGTCAGGTCGCCGCTCGCGCAGGCGCTGGTAAGGTCGACACCGTCGCGGCACATGGCCGGCACGAACATGGCGTCGTAGGCGCTGCCCAGCGCATAGGTGGGGAAGTAGCCAAACGAGCCGCCGCTCCAGTGCGTATCCTGCAGGCAGCCACGCGTGTCGTCGGGAACCGGAATGCCCAGGTACTCGTCCATAAAGCGATTCCAAAGCGCGGGGATGTCCTTGGCTGTAGCCTCACCGGCAAACAGCATGCGCTCAATCTCGTAGCGCACCATAATATGCAGCGGGTAGGTGAGCTCGTCGGCCTCGGTACGGATCAGCGACGGCTGGGCGATGTTCACGGCGTGGTAGAGCGCATCTTCGTCCACGTTGCCGTAGACCTCGGGCGCGTGACGGCGCAACACCTCGAGCAGCGGCCCCATAAAGGCGCGGCTGCGGCCAACGGTGTTCTCAAAGAAGCGGCTCTGGCTCTCGTGGATGCCCATGGAGGTGCCGCCCTCCAGGCACGTGCGCGCGTAGGCGGGGTTCACGCCCAGCTCGTACATGGTGTGACCGGCCTCGTGGATGATGCTGTAGACGTTGGAGATGCAGTCGTCCTCGTAGACGTGCGTCGCGATGCGCGCGTCACCCACGGCAAAGCCCTCGCTAAACGGATGCTCGGTAAAGGCGAGCGTGGTGTCGTCCAGGTTAAGGCCGACGAGCTTCATCAGGTCGAAGCTCATGGCACGCTGGGCGGCTTCGGGCACGCGGGCATGCAAAAAGTCGGCAGCGGGCTGCTGACCGCGCTCGCCGATGGCGTGAACGAGCGGCACGACCGTGGCCTTAACCTCCTCGCAAAATGCGTCGAAGCTCTCGGTGGAAAGGCCGCGCTCGTACTGGTCGAGCCACACGTCGTATGGGTCGCGCTTGGGGTCCATGAGCTCGGCCTGATGCTTAAGTTGGGCGACGATTCTATCCACATAGGGCTCAAAGCTCGCCCAGTCATTGGCCGTCTTGGCCTTGTGCCACACGGCGTCGGCCTCGCAGGTGAGCCTGGTCCAGGCCTCGGCTTCTTCGGTGGGAATGGCGCTTGCCTCGCGCTGGTCGCGGCCGAGCACGCGGATCTCGTCGAGCAGCTGCGGGTCGTCGATCTTGCCGCCGGCGACGGTCTCGCGTGTCAGCGAGCGTACGAGCTCAACGGACTTCTCGCTGGTCAACAGCTTGTGATGTTCGCCGGCAAGGGTGCCCATAGCATCGGCGCGGGCCGCGGCGCCGTTGGCGGGAGCAATGGTCGCGCCGTCAAACTCGGCAATCTTGAGCAGGTACTCGCGGGTCCACAGCTTGCCCTCGAGTTTGCGGAACTTTTTGACGGCCTTGTCGACTTTAGCAGCCTTGACGCCCTTGGCAGCCTTTGCCACGGCGGCCTTGGCCTTCTTATCGAGTTTCTTTCCCATACCGTATCCTTAATCTCGCAGGCCGAGCGCCGCCGGCGGGTGCGCGGCCAGTTTGCACAGCTACCTGCTTTGTACCCAGCACGAACAAAACGGAACGCGGCGATATGCTCGCAGAATGTGTTATCCTATAGCCCAATGCGTTGACGGAGAGGGTTTTGCCCGCCGCGTC
>URJD01000037.1 GCA_900548075.1 uncultured Collinsella sp. | reverse complement strand
GTCCTCAAGATGCCGAGTCGTGAGGAGATTGAGGCAGACTATGCGCCAGGTGGCCTGGTCAATCGCATGTATCCCACCTACGAGCCGCGTGATGAGCAGATCGCGATGGCGCTCGAGGTCCGCGATGCGCTGGTCACGGGCACTCATCGTGTAATTGAGGCGGGCACGGGCGTCGGCAAATCGATGGCCTATCTGGTGCCTTTTGCCGAGGCAGCGCGCCGTAACAACATCACGGTTGGTATTGCGACCAAATCGAACAATCTTGCCGACCAGCTCATGTACCATGAGCTGCCAAAACTTGCCGAGCAACTGGACGGTGGTCTGTCATTTTGCGCTCTCAAGGGCTATGACCACTATCCGTGCCTGCGCAAGCTTGAGCGCATGAGCCGAGGCCAGGTCGAGATTACCACCAAGCGCGATCCGGCGGACACGCTCACGGCGGTCGCGGTCATTATGGCGTACGTCTGCCAATCAGCCGATGGCGACCTCGACTCGCTCGGCATTCGGTGGCGCAGCGTCAACCGCCCCGACTTTACGACGGCCTCGCGCGAGTGTGCTCGTCGCCTCTGCCCGTTTTTCCCTGATAAATGTTTGGTCCACGGCGCTCGCCGTCGTGCGGCGCATGCCGATGTGGTGGTCACCAACCATTCCCTGCTGTTCCGCAATGTCGCGGCCGAGGGCAGGATTTTACCTCCGATTCGTCATTGGGTAATCGACGAGGCCCATTCCATCGAGCGCGAGGCGCGCCGTCAGTGGGCGCGCGTGGTGTCGGCGGATGAATCGCGTGTTCTGTTTGAGCGCCTGGGTGGCTCGAGCGCCGGCGCGCTAAGCCAGGTTTCCCGTGATTTGGCAACCTCCGAGGGCTCTACGCTCTATCTGGGCCTTACTGCCAAGGCGATGTCGACGGCTGCGCGCGCGAGCATGGCAATCGCCGACGTGTTCGATGGCGTTCGCGAGCTCGGTCGCCGTGCCCGTGGGGGTTATGACAATGCCAATCTATGGATTGGCCCCGAGCTGCGCGAATCTGACGACTGGCATGATTTCTTACAGTCGGCCTACGCTGCCATCGACGCATTGGAACAGGCTGACAAGAGCGTCGACGCGCTGGTGCAAGCCGTCGCCGCCGACAAGCCCGAGGTTGTTGTCGACCTGGGTGATATCTCGCGCCGCCTGCACGAGCTGGCCGAGAACCTCAAACTCATCATTGATGGCACCGATGAACACTACGTGTATTCGCTGCAGGTCAATCGCAGGCTGCGTGCCGGCGGAGAGTCAATGACCGCAGAGCGCATCGACATTGGCGAGGCCTTGGCGACCGAATGGCTGCCCGAGGTTCACACGGCTATCTTTGCCTCGGCGACCATGACGGTGTCCAAAAGCTTTGAACACTTTAACCACGCGGTCGGCCTCGATCGCATCGGTGCTTCAACATCCTCATCGCTGCACTTGGACTCGAGCTACGACTTCGATTCGAACATGGCTGTAGTCGTTGCGGGCGATATCCCCGATCCGCGCGATCGCGAAAGCTATCTTACGGCGCTCGAGCGCGTGCTGGTCGACGCCCATCTTGCCATGGGCGGATCGGTGCTCACGCTGTTCACTAATCGGCGCGACATGGAAGACCTGTACGCCCGCGTTGAGCCCAAGATGGCCCGTGCGGGTCTGGAGCTCAACTGCCAGCAGCGCAACTCATCTCCTCGTCACCTGCGCGATCGGTTTATCAACGAGCCGACTTCATCGCTTTTTGCGCTTAAGGCCTTCTGGGAGGGATTCGACGCCAGCGGTGAGACGCTGCGCTGCGTCATCATTCCCAAGCTGCCGTTCTCGAGTCCCACGGACCCGCTCTCGTGCGAGCGCAACCTGCGCGAAGACCGCGCTTGGGCGCGCTATTCACTGCCCGAGGCGGTGCTCGAGGTCAAGCAGGCGGCCGGCCGCCTTATCCGCTCGTCGACCGATTGCGGCGTGCTGATTCTGGCCGACCCGCGCCTGGTGACGAAGGGCTACGGAAAGAAGTTCTTAACGTCGCTGCCCACGAGCTCCTACCAGCGCATCGAATCGGCGCAGATCGGGCACTATCTGCAACTGTGGCGCGCACGCCACGAGCGGCGGCGCTAAAGCGGACAGACGAGGGTTTTTGCCATATCGCACAGGCGCTTTGACAGGGCGGGGTCATCCAAGATACGGATGGCTCCGCCCGCTGCGATTACCTGGCTCAGTAGCCAACGCTTGGAGCCGTAATGCACGGTTACCGTTGCCATGTCTGCCCCGCTGTGCTCGATTAGAGTGATGCCGGCCCAGTCCAGATGCTCCGCCATATCGAATGGCATCAGGAGCTTTGCGCTACGCTGTGTCCGGGCAAGGGAATCGCGGAGGGATGCAACGTCCGGTGCGTGAGGCACGACGGAGTCTTCCGTCAAGGCGAGTCCCTCGATTTTATCCATGCGATAGGTGCGCTGCTCATCGACTGTGATGTCCCAGGCAATCAGGTATGTTTGGTCGCCGTTTGCCGTAATGCGCAAGGGATCGACCAGACGCTCGCGTGGCCGTGCATCGTCCATCGAGCGATACGAGATGCGGCAACGAACGCCGTCCTGAATGGCGCAGCTCAGCTGCTGCCAGTGCGACCCGTGGTTGACGGTGTCAAAGACGCGCTGGTTATAGCCGAGCTCTTCGGGTAGAAGGGCATGTCGAATCCGAGCTGCCGTCTGCGGCTCGATCCCCAACGATTCAAGTTCATGGTTGAGCACAGCGCCTTCGGCGGCACTCAGGCGCAGCGGTAGCACACGTCCGGCGTCACCGGTGAGAACCACACGCTCGCCGTGGCATTCGCAGATGATGCGCGCACCCGATTCTCGGTCCGCGAGCGTCGAGACGATCTCGAGAATCTCGTCGAGCGATACTCCCGTGATGTCAAAGCGGCCGCAAATTTCGGTTCGTGTCATGCCGCTTTCGCCGGCGGCGTAGAGGGCCTCCATGATGTCGATGGCGCGCGAGAGTCTCTGCTCGCTGGTGAGTTTACGCACGGGCATGCTCGTGCACCGTCCTTTCAATGAGGTGGTTCCACGCCTGCTTGAGCGATTTGGGGGCCATGGGCCTCATGCCGTCCATGGCGTGGGCCATGCAAAATGAGGCGGCGGCTTCAAGGTCGCGCACGTCAACGGTCCAGATCCATCCCGCATCGGTGTGTGCGAGCTCACCTCGCCCGCGCGTGAGGCCGTTGATCATATCGATCTGCGTCTGAGGGGCGAACGAGAACGTGGCTGCAACGGGCGGTCGGTCGGCGAAATCGAATTCAAAGAACAGATAGTCGTTGAGATTGAAGTCCGCAGGGATGGCGTAGGCCTTCGAAGGACGCCAAGCGCGAACGATACGGTCGCAGCGGAATGTCCTGATGTCGTCGGTGACATTGTCGAGGCCGCAGAAGTACGCCACGCCCTCGCGTTCGAATATGCCGTAGACACAGACGGTACGTTCTTTCTGCTCGCCGCGTCCGTTCTGATATAAAAATCGCAGCGCGCATCGCTCGGCAAAGGCGCTCCATACCGCATCGACGGTGGGAGAGCGGCGAATCGGTGTTTCGTCCACCGTCGTCCCACCGGTGAGGTAGGCAATCTTGGAGCGAATATCGGCAAGCGGTGCGGCAAAAGTGGATGAGCCGGCCGCTAGCGTCTGGTCGATGGCGTTGAGCAGGATATCGGCATCGTCTGCGGTGATGAGGCCGCCTGCAGCAAACGTGTGCTCGCGGTCGATTGTCCACGAGCTTTCCTCGGTCTCCTGCGCACCGGCGGGGCGAACCTCCTTGATTAAGATGCCACGCTCGAGCAGTTTGTCACGATCGCGCCGAAACTTGCGCTTATCCGAGTCGATATTGCCCGAGCCATATCCCAGGTCGGAATCCAAGACGATCTGCTCGGTCGTCAACGGTTCGGGGGAGCTGTTGAGCACAAAGAAAAGATTGAGGATGCGCTGAGCCGTTTTATCGAAACTGGGCTCCGAATTCCCCTTTTTAATTGTCGCGGTCGTGTCGCTTGCCGTCATAGGGTCCTCGCATGAGAAGGTGGTTTGCTGCCATGATTTTAGTCCGATATGGAGATTAGGCTATATCCTTGTCCGCTCGGGGCGTTAAGATGGCCCGAATTCGGTCGTTTGCGCTCGCTCGGGGTATACTTTCGACTATATACGGTTCTAATGTGCATGCATTGGGCCTATTTGTCGGATTATGGATGTGGAGCGCACATGGCGAACACCCAGAACTATATTAACCACCTGCTGCAGAACACCGGCATTACGCCGGCATGCAGCGAAGAAGAGCGCTTGGCTGCCGAGGATATCGCTCAGATCTTCCGCAACCACGGCTTTGATCCCGAGGTTCAGGAGTTCAATGCTCCGGCGCCCAGTAGATTGGCATTTGCCGTTACCGGTATTCTTGCGTTTGCCGGCGCCCTGCTGATGGGCATCGGCGGCGGTATCGGCTTGGTCGGCACCTTGCTGGCCATTGTCGGCGCCGTTCTTTACGTGCTCGAGCGCACGGGCCACCCCGTGGTTTCGCGCCTGGGCAAGACGGGCGTGAGCCAAAATGTCATCGCCTACCACAAGGCCTCGGGCCCGCTCGCGTCTCCGCGCAACCGCCCGGTGGTCGTTGTCGCACACTACGACTCTCCCCGTGCTGAGCTGCTCGCCCGCGAGCCCTATGCTTCGTATCGTGCGCTCATCGCCAAGCTGTTGCCCGTTGCCACGGTTGCCCCTGCTGCCGTTGCCATCCTGCGTATCCTGCCGCTCCCCGGCGCGCTCAAGGTTCTGCTGTGGATTGTCGCGATCCTCGCTTCCCTCGTTGCACTTGCCAACGCGGCAAACATCATCTCTAACCGCCACATTCTTCCCTATACGTCCGGCGCGGTGTGCAACAAGTCTTCTGTCGCCGCTATGCTCGGTGTTATGGACAACGTTGCTCCCTTCCAGGGCGAGAACGAGTTTCCCGACGATGTTCCGTTCGATACCTATTTTGGGGAGCAGAAACGTCGTGCCGAGGAAATGGCGCGCGCGGCGGCGGAGTATGCCGCGGCCCAGCAGCAAAACGACTACGGCAACACCATCGAGTACGAAGAGCCTACCTACGCCGAGGACGAGTTCGGTCAGCCGATTGCTCCCGACGCTCAAACCGAGCCCGAACAGGGCGAGGCTTTTGACGAGCAGATCGAGGGCTTTGAGGGTGCGTCTGCCGACGAGACGCTGATTGGCGCCATCGTGCCCGAGGATCAGAATCAGGCTGTCCAGGCCGAAGAGTTCAATGACGAGGTTCCCGCTGCCGAGCCGGCGGAGGAGCCTGCCGCGGCCGAGCCCGAGCCCAAGCTCTATCGCAACGCCGCCGGCAACATCCGCTTTGGTTCGGATGCCATCCGTGCGCTCGGAATGCTTCCCGAGTCCTGCACGCTCGATTACGAGGAGGGCGAGGAGCCGACGTTTGAGCTCGAGCCTGCCCCCGTTGTCACCGTGGATGATGAGTCTGCCGCGGTTACCGCTGCCGTTGCCGAGCCCGAGGCAGTGTCCGCGATCGATCCCGCGGCGGGACTGGACATTTTGGCTCCCGCCGCGCCGGTGCAAGACGTTGCGGACGAGTCTGACGACGATTACGTTGAACAGCCGAGGCGCGTGTCTTACGAGAGCGATACTGATTTCTCGGCCGAGATTCCCGCGGCAACGCCCCATGCCGACATTGCATCGGCGTTCTCGTCGATTGGCGCCAGCGCTTCCAACTTCTTTAAGGGTGCGCTTGCAAAGGGCAAGAAATTTGTCGACGATTTCGAGGAGAAGCGCGCTGCCGCACGCGAGGCTGCCGAGCAGGAGGCTATCGCTCAGCAGCAGGCAGCCGAGGCGGCACGTGAGCTCGCGGCGCAAGAGTTCGAGCAGAACGAGGCTGTGCAGTCCGTGCCCGTCGACGCCGCCGAAGCTACAACGTCCTTTGAGTCCCAGCAACCGACGTCCGCGGATGTTGTTGAGGCAACAACGTCTTTCGAGGCTCAGCAGCACGTCGATAGCACCATGTCGTTTGATGCCGCGAAGTTCGATTCCACGATAACGTTTGAAAAGCAGGGCACCGCGATTGCTGAGCCCCTTCCTATTTCCGATGAACAGGGCGACGCGGTGGACGATGACGAGCCCATTGATGCTGCCGAAATTCAGGATGCTGCCGAGGACGAGTCCGTCGAGGCCAACTCTGACGAAGAGCAATACGCGGCAGCCGATCAAGGTGATTCGACCGAGGTCGAGCAGGAGGAAGTGCCTGCGGTTTCCGAGACTCCCGAGACGGATGAGTCGAGGCCTTATTCCACGCAGATTTTCACCATGCCGACCCCGAGTGGTTCCGGTGCCACGGTTGCCAATGTCGCTCCCACCCAGGACGAAACGGTCGATTCCCTTATGGCCCAGATTTCCGCCCAGGCATCGCCGCGTCCGCAGATGAATGTTCCCGATCCGGCGTCGGCACCGTCGCCTGCACCTTCCTCGTCTCCGCTGGCTTCGGTCCCCGATCCGTCGCTGCCGTCTATGAAGCAGGCAAACGTTGCGTCTCGCACGTCGCTGTTCGACCTTCCCGATCCCTCTGCCCAGGTCAACGACCCCTTTGCTACCGCCCAAGGTCCCGAACCCACATCGGCACCCGTTGCGCCTCCTATGCCCGTTGCGTCGGGCGCGCAGCCGATCGAGACCATTTCGGCTCCCGCCCCGGCGGCACCCAAGTCTCGTAAGCGCGGCCTGGGTGGCCTGTTCGGTCGTAAAAAGAAAAACGAGCAGGACAGCATGAGTGACTGGCTGGGCGTCGAAGACGATTACGATGCCAAGAAATCCGGTCGCGGTATCGGTTCGTGGGATAACTTCGAGGACGATAACGATGGCTGGAAGGGCGGCGCTACGTCTTCCGATGGCGCTTCTTCCGAAGATATGCTCTCGGCTGTCGCCTCTATGGGCGATGATGAGCTGCTCGGTCACGATATCTGGTTTGTGGCAACGGGCGCCTCGGATTGTGATGGCGCCGGTATGAAGGCCTTCTTGGCATCGCATCGCGACAAGCTCCGTGGCGTATTCTTCATCAATCTTGAATCCGTCGGCGCCGGTAGGCTTTCGGTGGTGACGGTTGAGGGCGAACAGCAGCTGCTCAAGGGCGATCGCCGCATCATGAACCTGGTCAGCAAGGTGTGCAAGTCGTTCCATGTCGATTGTGGCACGCTCGAGATGCCCTATGCCAAGACCGATGCCTATGCCGCGCTCGAGGCGAGCCGCCGAGCCCTCACCATCGCCGGCGTGGACGGCACGCGTCTGGCTTGCGCTCGTACCGAGGACGACCTGCCCCACAATGTCAACCCGACGAACATTGCCACGGTATCCGAGGTCGTGACCGAGGTTATCCGCCGTTCGTAGACGGAGCTCTAAGGAGTCAACGTGTTTTCGTATATTAAGCGCCATTGGCCTGTCTACGTGATTTTGACCTTGATTGCCATTGCGTTAGGATTTGGGGCTGCCTACATCGTGGGTGCAAAGGGCTCGACCCCCGCCTCCGCAATCAGCGAAGAGGTGGAGCAAGAACAGAGTACGGGTGCCGATGGGATTCCTGAGTCCGAGCAGGCAATCGTTGATGGTGGATCTTCGTCTGCAGAGTAGATACGGCGATTTACATGATTGAAAGCGGGCGAGCCAGGGGACTGGCTCGCCCGCTTTTTCATCGCGCTAGCGCTTCTTTGGGATCGACCTAAGGCGAGCGAACCATAGGGCTGCGGCACCCGAGGTCAGGAGCGCGGTGATGCAAGCGGCGATGGGAACTGATCCTGTTGCCGGTAGGTCCTGCGGTAGGGTACAGCGTTGAATGACGCTGTCCTCGTCATGTGACTCAAGTTTATCGCCGCCGCCGTTGCGGCAAAGATCGACGCGTGCGCTGTTGGTGAGTGCGGTTTGGGGCGTATAAGCCGACGTCGCCTGCATGTGCACGATTGCGCCCCGGGCGTCTGTGCCAAGGATTGCTTTGGCATCGTCAAGATCGTCGTGCTCATCTTTGAGATCATCGCGGTTCCAAGAATCCGCATCGCTTCGAGTCGTAAAGTCGGCGGCTACCGCACCGTATTCAATGCGAATGCCCGTTACGACGGTATTGGATGCAAGGTCGAGTTCTTTCGCCTCGAGTGTGGTGGATTCCATGGTTGAGATATTCGCCTTCCAGAGGTGCCAACCGTCGTAATCGACGAGGCGACAGTCCTCACCCAGGCTCTCTTTTACTTCGTCGGACTCAAGCCAAGGATTTTCGTGCCCATCGTCAAGTGTCGCGTTTGCCGGCTCATCGACGTCTGTCGAGTCCAACGGCGTCGTGCGATACCATACGTTGCACAGACCGTTGAGGTCGCCGATGGCGACGGGGGTTTCGATTGAGACGAATCTCGCCGTATCGTCCTCGGCACACTCAAGATCATCGGTAATCGTAAACTCATCAACCCAAGTAGCGGAATCGTTTCGAGCATCGATGGTATAGGAGAAAAGTCCATCCGTATTGGTTTGCGTCGCGGCGCGATTTTTACCATCGCCGTTGGCCAACAGACCCTTCCCGATAGGTTGGACAAGCTCCTGACGCTTGTCGACCTGTCCTTTGATCTCGATGGGCGTATCCTTCATCGCGACGGATTGGACTTCTCCCGTATCCTTTATTTCAAACGTTATCTCCTCGGCAAGGTCATAGGTCCGCGGAGACATCATTTCGCGCAACGAGTAGGTGCCGGGTGCAAGATGTTCGACGCGGTGCGGCTTGTCGGATGAGGTCCAGGAGTCTATTTCGGTTTTATCGGGACCATATAAGGTGAGCTGTGCGCCTTCCGCTTCCTGCTCACCGCTTGCATCGACCTTGGAGATATCAACCTTGGTGTAATCGTCGGATACGTTAAGCCGTGCTTCTACAACGGGTGTTTTCTGGTCGGCATAAGTAAGGTCGACAATATGGGTTGTCTGATCGAGCAAGAAGCCTGCCGGCGCTTGAGTCTCGACAACCTCGTAGCGTGCGGTGCCAGATCCCAGTGGGAGGTTGTCCGCGCGTGCTTCTCCAGTTTCATCCGTCGTGACGGTCGCGACAGTCTCACCGTCGAGCGCGGCAATGCTACCGTCGGGGCGCACGATATCACCCGAGGCACGGATCTCAAAGACGGCGCCCGCGAGACTGCTGCCGTCTTTGGCATCGGTTTTAACGATCCTGATGTTTCCGGTCGCGGCGTGGTCATAATACGAGGCGATTGCAACGGGCGTTAGGTTCATGTCGGCGGGTATGTTTACCTCGATCTCTTCACCGACAAGATAGGGCTCTTTGGCCGAGGTTTCGCGTACATAATAGGTGCCCGGCATGAGCGATTCGGGCAGTGTGACGGTGCCGGTCGCGTCAGTCGTAAAGGTGTCCATTACGTTATGTGCTGGATACCAGCAAGTTTGTGAGACAGGTTCGTGATTGCTGTCGAGGAGTTGGAAGGTGAATCCGGCTAGGGGAACAGAAGCGCCTGTTTGGGCATCGCGTTTTACAATCTGGAGATGCGTCGACAGCGCGTGGTTGTCCACAATATATTGAAGCTCGGCCCCGTCGGAAATCTGATTGGCCCCGACGGTCCATTCCCCTGCACGTTTAAAACCCTCGGGGACGGTTTCCGGAACCTCGCGAATCGTGTAGCCGGCACGGTCGTATGGGACAGCTCCGTGGACACCGGCGGGTCGCTTGCCTGTGCCGAACCATGCTTCGGGCTGATCTTTGGTGGAGGCAAAGCCATAGATGTTTGTGGTCAGTGTGCCAACAACCTGCTGAGAGCTGTTGCTGACAACCTCAAAGACAACACCACCCGCCGGCTGCTCCAGGCCGGATTGGTCGCTATTGCCGTAATCCTTGAATTTGGAAATCTCAAGGTCAAACGCAATGGGGATATCGGAAATGCGGGATTCGATCTCGACCACGCCTGAATCGCCGAGCTGGTCGGCTCCAACGGTATAGGTCCAGCTGTCGTTGGATGGCAGGTAGCCCTCGGGGGCTTTTGATTCGTAGATGGTAAAGGTTCCTAAGGGGACATCGGCGAGGGTGGCCCGACCGCTTTCGTCGGTCGTGAGGATTTGTGCCCATCCAGGGGTTGATTGCGACACACACGTGAACTCTGCTCCTGCGAGTGAAGATCCCACCTGGGGGCCGGCATTCGTCGCGGCATCGAGTTTTACGATACGCAGGTTGATGGTGCCGGGCTGTTCATCAATGGCGACCCGCCCGCCGTCATTCCCCGTGGTAAAGGCAATACGATCACGACGGGGGACATAGCCGGCCGGCGCCTTCGTTTCAACTAGGTAGTATGCCGTGTTGGGCAGAAGTGTTGCTTGCGCTCGACCGTTGCTGTCCATCTTGATGGTGCCGACACGCGCGCCGCTGGCGCTCTCAAAAATATCGAATGTTGCCCCGGTAAACTGATAGGTATTGTTTCCGCTGGTAATAACGGTGTTAGCAGACTGCTTTTGGAAGGAAACAGAGACCGCCGGCAGTACATAGAGCATGTCTTGACGTTTGCTGCCGCCCGATACGGCCCCTAGATAGCGTCGCGCGCGGTGCGGAGCGGCTTTGATGCTTCCTGATTTTGCGCTGTCGTGGAGCCACCGCGCAGCCGCCACGACTTCATTGTCGGCGGTAAAGTGTCCGCTCTTGGTTTTACCCTGAGCGGTCGTGTAGGAGTAGATGCCGTCGACATGGGTAGTGCCGTTGAGCATCCATACGGCAAGCTGGGTGGCGGCGCGGGCGCGATCGGGTGAAAGATGGTAACCGCCAAACGACGTGGTGGTTGGATATCCGTGACAAACGATTGCCGCGAACTCGTCGTCGAGCCACACCCAGCCTTGATCAAAGTTGAGCCATGGGCCGCCCGGTTTGGTGGGGCCGGGGCGCTCCTGGTTCATGCAGTAGGCAATCGAGGTGTCTTGAGCTTCATACTTGCCGATGAAGAAGGGTCCACAATCATCGCTAATAGTGCGGAAGCCGAGCTGGTCGTAGCCATCGACGGCAAATGCGGCTCCCGGTGCCAGGCAGCCGAAAAGCAGGAAGAGGAGCAGGAGCAGCGGACCTGTTGCGATTGCGCTGTGGACAGAGTGCGTGGGTGCGTTGGACATGGCTGCCCCTTATCCCTCGTGCGTCGCACGGGGAGGCTGCGACGCGTAGGATGAGGCTACCCCCGAGGTTCATGCGGGTAAGTACCGGAGCCTGACCAAAAGCTTGCCCAATTCCTGACAAATTGAGCTCAAATACAACAATCAAGCAAAAGCGCAGGTAGAAGATAAGGGGAACAGGAAGTCAAAGGTCCTCGTCTCCACAATTGACGCGATTTTCAAACGAATCTCCACAGCTAAAACAAGCATCGCCACCCTTGTATCGAACAAGACAACCGCGTTATACTAGCCAACACACAAGCGGGCATCGCCAAGTGGTAAGGCATCAGCTTCCCAAGCTGACACTCGCGGGTTCGAGTCCCGTTGCCCGCTCCATTCGAATTTCAGGCACGGTAACGTTTCGTTACCGTGCCTTTTTCAATAAAGTGCCGGGACTCGAACCCGACAGGGTGCGAGCGTTAAATAAACGCGAAGCGTTTATAGCGAGCAGGCAAGGTCGCCGATAGGCGGCCGCAGCCGGTGCGGATTTGCGAAGCAAATGCGCGGACGTCCCGTTGCCCGCTCCATCAGCAAAGGAAGACGTGGGGACGGACAATTCGGCGGAGTCTTCCCCTTCGGCTTCGTGAAGCTGAGGGGCTCGCCTGAAGCCGGTGCGGATTTGCGGAGCAAATACGTGGACGTCCCCATGGCCGCTCCTGCGGCAAAATGTTAGGTTAATGCCTACTGCCCATACTTGCACCTGCGCACGGTACAATGGTTGGGTTACGACCAACGTGCCAATAACCAAAAAGGAGCCGCTATGATCGATCGCTATACCCGCCCGGAGATGGGACACATCTTCTCCCTCGAGAACAAGTACGCCATTTGGCAGGAAATCGAGGTTCTGGCCTGCGAGGCCCAGGCGGAGCTCGGCAAGATCGGTATTTCCAAAGACGAGGCCCAGTGGATCCGCGACCATGCCAACTTTGAGAAGGCGAAGGTCGATGAGATCGAGGAAGTCACGCGCCACGACGTCATTGCCTTCCTGACCAACATGAAGGAATACATCGATGCCGATGTTCCCGAGGGCGACCCCAAGCCCAGCCGCTGGGTTCACTATGGCATGACCAGCTCCGA
>URJD01000036.1 GCA_900548075.1 uncultured Collinsella sp. | reverse complement strand
AAGATCTCGTCGACGGTGGCATCGGGGTGAGCCTCGATGTATTTGGCGGTCTCGACGACAACAAGCGACTGGCCTACCGAGACAAAGCGCGTGTCCATGGAGAACACGTAGTCGCGCCCCTGGGCCGCAATCTTTGAGGACTGATGCGAACAGGTCGTGGCCTCGGAATATGCAAGATGCAAAATAGTCGCGTCGGGCTGCTCAGCGTGAATGCGGTCGTACACGTGAGCAAAATCCGCAGGCGCGCAGCCACTGGTCTTGGGCATCACGCCAAACTCATTGCAGCGCGAATAAATCTCGAGCGGATCGATCGAGCCGTCCTCGACGGTCTCGTCACCAATCGTGACATGCATGGGCACGCGCACGATGCCGTAGCGCTCGCAGAGCTCCGGCGTCACATCCGACCCAGACTCGACCACGATTACGTACTTGCCCATTAATATCACGACCCATCTCGACATTGGCTTTTCAATACATGGCACGCACCGCCGCACTGTTGCACAACGGCGTCCAAGCGCCAAAGAGACGCCGCCCCTTGCACACAACAAAGGACAGCGTCTCCCTGGAAAACTCCGTGCTTATCTGAGATTCTACACGGTTTATTAAGGAGTGTTACTTATTCCGCAAACGGTAGCTATACGCGATGAACGGTAGTTCGCTGCAGCGACTGCGACACATTCCGCCCAGCAAGTCCAATCGCGCTCCACACACGGTTAATGCGCGAGGCGGTAGAAATCCATCGACGCCGCACCCTCGGCATGCAACCCCATCGCCGGAACCGCCGGCGAATAGGTACGGCTCGTAAGTGCCGCCTCGCCGCCATTTGCAAAAATCTCGACCATCGTAGTGTCCGAAAGCACGCGCAGGTCGCGAAGCTCGCTGAGCTCGATCGACCTCTGGTCGCGCCCATAGCCTTCGTCACCCATGTCGAGGGTAAGCATCCCGTCTGCATAGCGCACAAAGACACCCTTGCGGATTTCGAGCTCGATCACCTGGGCGCCCTCACAGGAAACCACAAGATCAAACAGGCGGCCCGGCTCCTCAACGGTTTCACCGCCTGTCGCGCAAACGCAGTCGCCGCGCATCCTCTCAATCTCGTGCACCGGCTGCTGACAGAGCTTACCATCGCGCATGCTCAGTTCTCTCGGCACCGTCAACGCGCACTGCCACCCGCGTGCCACCGTCGGGCTTTTTGCCGTCGCATCGGGGCAACCCGACCACCCAATCATCAAACGCCGACCCGCAGCATCCTCAAAAGACTGCGGTGCGTAGAAATCAAAGCCGGCATCGACCATCGGGGGCATGCCCTGCCCGGCGATCTTAAAACTCGGCGCCTCCCAATCGGCCTCGATGGGAAACCACACGCACTGGTGCGGATTGCGGTAACGCCATCCATCGGCGGACACACCCTGCGGACAGCAAACGAGAATAAGCTCACCATCGAGCTCAAACAGATCGGGGCACTCCCACATAAAGCCAAACTTCTCGCCCAACTCAATGCGCGTCGCATAGCTCCAGTCCTCTAGATCGCTCGAGGTATAGACAAGCACGCAGCCGCGGTCGTCTTTCGTACGAGCGCCCAGAACCATGTAGTAGATACCATCGTGTTCAAGGATTTTGGGATCACGCACGTGCGTACTGATATCGTCGGGGTAATCGACCGGCCCAACAGCTATGCGCTTCTCGCCCAATTCGTCGGGGTTCTCGGCAACCACATGAATCTGGTTTTGCTCACGGCCCGTCAACACGTAGTCGTAATCATCGCGGTCAAAATGCTTGACGTTGCCGGTATAGAAGTAGTGAATCTTGCCGTCGTGTACAAAGGCAGAACCAGAATACGCTCCGCTCGAATCCAAATCGGAATCGGGGAACAGCACAGGGCCGCGATTCTCGTACGTCACAAAATCCTTTGTTGTCAGATGATTCCAAATCACTGGACCGCCATGCGCAGCATCGAATGGATCGTATTGGTGATAGATGTGATACGTATCACCGATCTGCACCAAACCGTTGGGGTCGTTGAGCCAGCCAAGCTCAGGCTCCACATGGAACAGGAGCCTATCGGGGTCGGACGCGATGCGACCCGCCGTCTCATCCTGTCCGGCACGCCACTGCTCATAGTCCGCGCGTGTCACCTTATTTTTTTGATTAAACATCGCCGTTGACTTTCTCGTCTATGGGGAAGGACGCTCGACTCACACGAGTCGAACGCCCTTCCCCAAATGGACTTATCCTCAGATTACGCTGAACGGCTCAACTAGAAGCTGACATCGAAGCCAGCACCAGCGCCCTCTTCATCAGTGGTCGGCACGCCCTTTGCCTTGTTGTAGGCAAAGATCAAGACGATCGGCACGATAAAGGCGATGAGATTGCCAGCCACATACCACACGAGCGTCTCGGGCGTGACGATGAGCAGGCCAAGCACGCCGGTCAGACCCTGACCGATGGCGCGCACCTCAAAGAGCTTCACGAAGGCACCGCCGCAGCCTGCACCGATGCAAGCGCAGATGAACGGGATGATCGAGTAGCGCATGTTTGCAGCAAAGATTGCGGGCTCGGAGATACCGACCAGCGTCGGGATAAAGGACGACATGCAGATGTTGCGCTCTTTGGAATGCTTCTTGTGAATGAGGTACATGCCGATGGCGCCACCGCCCTGGGCGATGATGGAAACCGACCAGATGGCCTGGATGTAGTTGAAGCCAGTCGTGGCGACGAGGTTTGCCTCGATACCCTGGATGAACTGATGCGTACCGGTAACGACGAGCGGCTGCAGGAACGCGGCAAAGACAAAGGCGCCAAAGACGCCCATCCTGTTGTACAGGATATCGATTACGCCGGCGAGGACGTCGCCGATCAGGTTGCCGAGCGGGCCGAACACGGTGAACAGGGCGACGTTAGCAAGAATCAGGGTAACGGTCGGGACAAAGACAAACGAGACGACCTCGGGGATGTACTTCTGGGCAATCTTTTCGACCTTGGCCATAAACCAGGCAGTCAGGATTGCAGGGAACACGCCGCCCTGGAAAGCAACCATGGGGATGGAGAGCGGACCAAAGTTCCAGTACTCAGCACCCGACGGATCCATAACGAACGCGTTACGGTTCATAAGGCTCGGGTGAACCATGACGATACCGACGAGGATGCCCAGAATCGGGTTACCGCCAAAACGCTTCACCGCGCTGTACATAACCAGGACAGGCAGGTAGTCAAACGTGGTGGCGATAATGGCAAAGAAGCTTGCGAGGTTCTTGAGGAACTCGCTGTGGTCGGCAAGGCTGCCCTCCATGCCAAAGAGGCCGTTGGCAACGATCAGCGACTTAAGGCCGATGATGATAGCAGCGCCGACGAAAGCGGGAATGATGGGGATAAAGATATCCGAGAATACCTTGAGGACCGAGAAGAACTTGCCCTTCTTGTCCGCCTCGGCGCCCTTGACCTCGGAAGCGCTGATCTCCTTAACGCCCGTCAGAGCCATAAACTCATCGTAGACCTTGTTGACGGTACCGGTACCGAAGATGATCATGAGCTGGCCGCTGTTGTACAGCACGCCCTTGACGCCATCGATGTTCTCGAGCTCGGCCTTGTTGTACTTGCTCGTATCCTTGAGCACCAGACGCAGACGCGTAACGCAATGCGTGGCGCCCTCGATGTTCTCCAGACCGCCGACGTTATCGACGACTTGCTGAGACACTACTTTGTAGTCCATGTTCCTCTCCATTCCCTTACGAAATCATAAAACGTTTTGATGCCATTACAGAGACGCGATCGTTGCATTTGCGCACTTGAGCGTACCGTCGGTGACCGTCAGTGCCACACCCTGGCCCTGCTTATTGCAGAAGCGCGCGTTAAGCGCAACATCATCGACAAAGATGGTCGCGATATCGTCGTCAACGACCAGGCGCACATGATGAGTGCCCTCGCCCTTAAAGAACAACGGACGCTCGAGGCCCATGTTGTTGACCTGGAACCACGGATACTGGGGGGCCGCCGTAAACTCGAGCTTGCCCTCACGCAGGTTGGCGCGGAACTCATAGGCAAGACCGGACTCGGCGTCCTCGGCAAGCTTCACCGAGAAGCCGGCAGCGTCACCGGCGAGCTCGATGTCGGCATCGAGCATATAGGTGGAACCGGCATCCGCGGCGAGCACCTGCTCGACCTTGCCCGACTCGCAGGAAAGCTCAAAGGCCTCGACTGCCTTAGCCTCGCCAAAGGCGCCAAGCATGCTGTCAGGGAGCTTGGTGCCGAGCGTTCCGTCGGCACGCTGAACGATCTCGAGAGGCATAAAGGTGCCACCCCACAGGTAAGAGCTGGGGTCGCCGCCCTCGTCACGCGTAGGAACCCAACCAAAGAGAACGCGGCGCTCGCCATCAAATGCGGTACGCGCGGCATAGTACGCGCGGCCATCGAAGGAATCGTCCGCAGGAGTGATCCAAGGACCGTTGATAGAGCGAGACATGCGGTAACGGGTCTTGTTGCCATCACTGTACTCGGAGAACACCAGATACCACCAGTCGCCCATCTTAAAGAGATCAGGCATTTCGAACATGGTGTACAGGCCCGGATTCCACCAGTCGCCCTGGAACTCCCAGGTATCCAGGTCCTTGGAGGTGAACTTGACCAGACGACCGGTCATCAGACGCTTGTCCTCGCCCACACGCGTGCCGAGGATGAGCATGTACTCTTCGTTCTCCTCATCCCAAAGCACAAAGGGATCGCGCCAGTTGCGGTCATCGTAACCCTCCTGGGGCGGAAGCAGCGTCTCGGCGATGTTCTTCTCCCACTTGACGGCGTCGTCACTCGTTGCGTGAAGAAGAACCTGCTTCATCAAGCGTGCCTTGACCTTATCGCGATTGCAACCAGTGTAGAGCGCATGGTACTTGTCGCCCACCTTAAACACCGTGCCGGCATAAACATACTGGTCGACTTCCTCGTCGCCGCCACGCTCAAGGCTCTCGCCAAAGTCTTTGTAATTGACGAAGTCCTTGGTTGTCGCGAGTGCCCAGCCAAACGGCTCTCCGAAAGGTCCGGGGTTTCGCGTGTCACGCTGATGATAGAGATAGAACGTGCCGTCCTCGCCGTACGGCATGATGTCGCCTACCCAAATTCCCTCAGGCTGGTAATACACCTTGTGCATCCGAGACTTCCTTTCTCACGAGATACTAACTCGGTACAACTGCAAGATATGTCAATCGTTTTCATATGTCAAACGTTTTCACACCAATACGTCTTTTCGCAGTTCCAGTCGTCGGCAAACGGTTGACATATGCCGGCGAACGGTCATCAGAGGTGTTTGAGGAATTCTTTTGGCACGGGATGAACTACGCGGTTTTACCCTCAATGAGTTCAACGGGGAGCTTGATATTCGATTCGGGCTTTTCGCCGTTAATAAGAGCAATGATGGATTGCGCCGCGAGCTCTCCGATGCGATCGATATCTTGGCGAACGGTTGTTAAGTCAGGCATAAACGTCATAGTGCGGCGGGCACCATCCGCGCCCACGACCTTAATATCGCCCGGAGCGCTCAAGCCGCGCTGCTTCATCACGTTAAGACAGATAGCCGCCATCGTGTCGTCTCCCGCAAAGATGCCGTCAATATCGGGGTTCTCATCGAGGATCTTCGCAACGACCGCGCTCTTTTCGTCGTCGGGCTTAACGAACTCGACCTCACGGACAAGCGCGGGCAAACCGGCCTGCTCAACAACATCGAGGTAGGCATCGGTACGCTTATTGGCAGGCATGCGCATGCGGCTATTGCTGCGCAGGCACAGGATGCGTGAACATCCGTCATCGATCAGGCGACGCGTGGCAAGTTCGCCGATACTATAGCTGTCGCTCGCAATCTGAACAGAGGCCTCGCCAAGGTCGCAGTCGATACCAACCAGACTCAAACCCATCTCGGCATACGCCTCGGCACCGATATTAAGCGAGTTGACGATGACGCCATCAACCATATTGCGTCGAAGCATGTCGATATAAGAGCGCTCAAGCTCGGGTCGATTGGCGCTATTGCACAGCAGCATCTTAAAACCGTTTTCGGCCAGGGTATGCTCAATGACTTGAACCACTTGGGCATGAAACGGACTGCTGACATAGGGGACGATCATACCGATAAGATTCAGGCGACCGTTGAGCATGGCACGGGCGATATCGTTGGGCGTATAGTTGATGCGCTTCATCGCGGCATGGACCTTATCGCGGGTCTCTTGGCTAATATAGCCGCGATTATTAAGCACGCGAGATACCGTAGTAGGCGAAACCCCCGCCACCGCTGCAACTTCCTTGATGCCAGGCTTAGCCGTATCCTTAGAACGAGCACTCTCGCGAGCCATAGCACCCTCCCCCATCAACATGTCATACGTTTACATACGAACAAAGCATACCCCAACAAGAGCGGGAAGACGGTAACAGTACAAGTAAGTAAACGACTCATCCAAATAATTAGGAGAGTTCCGCCTAAAGGGTGACTCCAAAGGACCCCACATGGCCGGTTTTGGGTTATTTTCCAAAACATCCCGCAGGACGCAAAGAGGCTCCGCCGCGCAACGCGCGCAGCGGAGCCTCTTTGCATGTCCGAGGACGTTTTGGGAAATAACCCAAAACCGGCCCCAGTAATCCTACAGGAGTTGAACCCTTTAGAACTTGTCGTGGAAGGTACGCGAAATGACCTCGTCCTGCTGCTCCTTGGTGAGCGTGTGGAAGTTCACGGCATAGCCGGAAACGCGGATGGTCAGCTGCGGGTACTTCTCGGGGTGAGCCTGAGCGTCGAGCAACGTCTCACGGTTGAAGACGTTGATGTTCAGGTGGTGGCCACCCTTCTCGGCGTAAGCGTCGAGCATGTGGACCAGGTTATCGGCCTGAGTCTCGGAAACTTCAGAAACCTTCATAATGTGTCTCCTTCGATTAATAGGCGCCGGCCGAAACCGGCGCGCTAATCAGTAATCGTTATTGTTAGTATAGCACTAACAATAGTTACTCGCCCAGCTGATCAAGGTCGATATCGCCAAAGAACACCTGGTCCTCCTTGCCGAGCGCACTCGGGATGATGGAGAAGGTGTTGGAGATGCCGTCCTGAGCATCGCGGAACGGGAGCTTGGAAACCGAAGACAGCGAAGCGATGGCGCCGTGGCTATCGCGCTTGTGCATGGGGTTAGCACCCGGGGCGAACGGCTGGCCAGCCTTGCGGCCGTCGGGCGTGGAGCCGGTCTTCTTACCGTACACGACGTTGGAGGTAATGGTCAGAACCGAGGTCGTAGGCACGGAGTTGCGGTAGGTATCGTTCATGCGGATGTACTCCATGAACTGGTGCACAACGTCGTGAGCGATCTGGTCGACGCGGTCGTCGTCGTTACCGTACTTGGGGAACTCGCCCTCGGTCTCGAAGTCGACGATGATGCCGTTCTCGTCACGGACGGGGTGGACCTTGGCGTACTTGATGGCGGACAGGGAGTCAGCCACGACGGAAAGGCCAGCGATGCCCGTAGCGAACCAGCGGTGCACGTGCTTGTCGTGCAGAGCCATCTGGATGCGCTCGTAGCAGTACTTGTCGTGCATGTAGTGAATGATGTTCAGCGAGTTGACGTACACGCCAGCGAGCCACTTCATCATGTCGTTGTACTTGGCCACAACGTCGTCGTAATCGAGCGTATCGCCCTCGACGGCGCGATACTTGGGGCCGACCTGCTTCTTGGAGACCTCGTCAACACCGCCGTTGAGTGCATACAGCAGGCACTTGGCCAGGTTGGCGCGGGCGCCGAAGAACTGCATCTCCTTGCCGATGCGCATGGAGGACACGCAGCAGGCGATGCCGTAGTCGTCGCCGTGGTAAACGCGCATGAGGTCGTCGTTCTCGTACTGGATCGAGGAGCTGGCGACAGAAGTCTTGGCGCAGAACTTCTTGAAGTTCTCGGGCAGACGGGTCGACCACAGAACGGTCATGTTGGGCTCGGGGCTGGTGCCCATGTTCTCGAGCGTGTGCAGGTAGCGGTAGCTCATCTTGGTAACGAGCGTACGGCCGTCGACACCCATGCCGCCGATGGACTCGGTGACCCACTGCGGGTCGCCGGTGAACAGGGCCTGGTACTCGGGGGTACGGGCAAACTTGACCATGCGGAGCTTCATGATGAAGTGATCCACGAACTCCTGGATCTGCTCCTCGGTGAAGGTACCGTTGGCAAGGTCGCGCTCAGCATAGATGTCGATGAACGTAGAGGTACGGCCGATGGACATAGCGGCGCCGTTCTGCTCCTTGACGGCAGCAAGGTAGGCGAAGTACATCCACTGGATGGCCTCCTGCGTGTTGGTAGCAGGGTTGGAAATGTCGAAACCATAGGTCTCGGCCATCATCTTGAGCTCGCCGAGGGCGCGAATCTGCTCCTGCAGCTCCTCGCGATCGCGGATGTTGTCGGCAGTCATGACCGTCGGGGTGGAAGCCTTCTGGGCCTCCTTGTCCTTGATCAGGTAGTCGACGCCGTACAGGGCAACACGACGGTAGTCGCCGATGATGCGGCCGCGGCCATAGCCATCGGGCAGACCGGTGATGATGTGCGCCGAGCGGCAAGCACGCATCTCGGGGGTGTAGACATCGAAGACGCCAGCGTTGTGGGTCTTGCGCTCGAAGGTGTAGCGCTCGACAACGTTCTCGTCGACCTTATAGCCGTGCTGGCTGGCAGCCTGGCAAGCGATGCGGATACCACCGTTGACGTGCAGAGCGCGCTTGAGCGGCTTGTCGGTCTGGAGGCCGACGATGGTCTCCTTCTCGCGGTGGGCGTTATCGATGTAGCCAGCGGGGTGGCTCACGATACCCGTAACGGTCTTGGTGTCCATATCGAGGACACCGCCCTGCTCACGCTCCTTAAGCAGCAGGTCGAGAACCTCGCCCCACAGCTCCTTGGTACGCTCGGTCGGGCCGGCGAGGAACGACTCGTCGCCCTCGTAGGGGGTGTAGTTCTTCTGAATGAAGTCTCGGACGTCAACCTCTCCCGTCCAGATGCCTTCCTTGAAGCCTTCCCATGCCTCCTGCATTGTGTAACCACGCTCCTAGTTACGTATAATGCGGCGCTCTCTCACACCGCTGCTTATTGAATTCTTGAATTTTCGGTTTGCACTACCGGCTTCTTCCGTTCTTCATCACACGTTGGTGCAGAGAAAAACGTTTGTCCACCTTGGAACTGCAACCCAAAACCCAAGATTTCACCCGTTTGAGAAGGATAACATAGCGACCCTCTCCATCTGGGCTGTTATATGTTTCTTTTTTTATATCATAAGGGCGTTTTTTACAAACCCGCAGGAAATGCGAGCGCGAACAACTACCGTTCACCGATTTGTTTGGTATTTTTCCTTGCCTTTATACGACGTTCACTCTAGCTGTTATGCCAGTTTTAGCAGGGTAAAGTGCCCCAGAGACCCCACAGAAACTGCAGGGCGGCCACGGGATCCCCCCATGGCCGCCCTGTGGCGTGGCGAGTTATTTAGCTTTGATTGCCGCTTGGCATTAGGCGGCTGCAGCGGCCTTGTCGGTCGTTGCCTTGCTGTTGCCCTGGCCCTCAAAATGCTTGTAGCACCAGCTGGTGACCAGCGGGGTCAAAATAGCCGTCACGATTGCACAGGCAGCAACCTGTGCCGTAGCCGTCGCGAGCACCGCACCGCCGTACATGGCCTCGTTGACGCTTGCCATGGCAGCAGGCGTGGCCACATTGGCTCCGGCGCAGCTCGAAATGGCCGCACCTGCGACACCCGTACCGCCCGTGAGCTTATCGACCGCGATAACGGGAATTGCAAAGACCACCGAGCAGATCACGCCGAGCAGAATACCGGGAAGACCGCCATTAATGAGCTGGCCAAAGGTCATGGTCGAGCCCATGGCAAAGAAGACGAGCACGATGACGGCGGAAAGTGCCGGCGCCATCATCTTTTTAAAGCTGGGGAAGAGGTTGCCCAGAATAATGCCGACAACGATCGGCAGGATGGCGCCCACGAGCGACCAGCCGATCGGAGCCTGGCCGGCAGCGCCGAGCACGATCATCGTGACCGGAGGGCCGACAACCAGCGTGGTGATGGCGACAGCGCCACGCTCGGCCTCATTGCCCATGGTGCCCATCAGACCAGCGTACATAGCGTTGTTGGCGCCGGTGCAAGCCGCCAGCATCACCATGGCAGAGATGCCAAACAAGTTGTCGTTGAACACATAAAGGATGAGCAGCGACACGGCAACGACCACGATTTGCTTGACGGCGATGATGATGGCACCGCGGGCAGCGGCGGCAGGAGCACTCTTAAACGAAATCGTCGTACCGACGATAAGCAAAAAAGCGCCCACGAGCGGGCCTGCACCCTGCTGGGTCATGCCAAGCGTAAAGCTGCCGAGCGTTTTGAACAGGTCAGGGAACAGCGTGTTGAGCAGGCAGCCCAACAAAAGCGGCACCAAAATATTGGCACCCGGGATGGAGGACATCTTAAAGAACGGCTCCTTTGCCGCCGGCGCCTCCACCGCAGTCGATTCACTCATATATATCTCCTTTGGATGCATGCGATTCGTAGCCGCACGCGCCTATATCAGAAAGAAGGCGACGGTCCCGAGTCGCCAGGGTCGCCGCCAAACGATCACCGCGGGGTATTACCCGTCCAGGACGATGCCGCCGTCGCAGTCACCAATCTCGCCGTTCACGAAGCTGGCGAGGTCGGAAGCGAAGAACAGCACCATCTGCGCAGGCTCGCTGGCCTGGGCGGCGCGGCCCAGAGGGATACCGTTGATGATGCGCTGAGAGTTCTCGTCAGAGAGAATCGAGGTCATATCGGTCAACGTGAGCGACGGGCACACGGCGTTGCAGCGGACGCCAAACTTGCCGCCTTCCTTGGCGACTGCCTTGGTTAGACCGTTAACACCGGCCTTGGAGCTCGCGTAAGCCGCGGTGCCGAGCAGGCCGCCGCCGATCTTGCCGGCAACAGAGCTTACGTTGACGATAGTGCCGGCATGGGCCGCCTTAAAGTGCGGGTACACGGCGTTCATCATGGTAAAGGTGCCGTTGAGGTTGATGTCGATGGTACGGCGCCACTCAGTGTCATCGATCTCGTCGAACTTCTTGGTGCTGATGACGCCAGCGCAGTTAATCAGGATGTTGGTTTGCGGCAGGTCTGCGAAAATCTGTTCGACGGTCTCGCGCGCCTTGGGCGCATCGGCGACATCGAGCTGATAAAACTTGTTGCCCTCGCCAAGCTCGGCCACAGCGGCCTCGCCCTTAGCAGCGTTCCTTGCGATGAGCGCGACATGTCCGCCGCCCGCGACGATGCCCTTGGCGATCTCGAGGCCAATGCCCTGAGTGCCGCCCGTGACAATCGCGGTCTTGCCCGTGAAGTCAAATGCCATGACTCCATCCCCCTTTATGTAAGGTGTCTCCTTGCGGGAAGTTGGAGCATCGCACGTGGCGATTATATGAGTCCCAGACGTCATGGTGGTGACAACCCCTCGCCTAACCGCGTGCATAATAATTCTTTGAAACGCTACAATTATTGAATTATTTTAATTCTTTATACGCTCTTTATATTGCCTAGCGGCCAAGTAGATTTTTGGAACATGCCTAGAAATCTACCGAATGGAATGGTTGGGCGGGGGTATCATCTTTCACCGGAAATAGTTTCTAGTGTTAGGGGTTTTCGGTGGAAGATACCGATTTCCGTGAACTTGGGCGTCAGCTCCTTACCGAGTTTGGCAGCATGCATCAGCGCATTTCGCGCTTTGCGGACAAAGCCCTCGGTGGCGAGATGGCCGTCATGCGCGCTCTCATACTCGCCGGTGGTTCGCTCACACCGAGCGAACTCGCTGATCGTGCCTGGGTCTCGAGCGCCCGCATCGCCAACATCCTACGCGCTCTCGAGGCCAAGGGCTGGGTCGAGCGCGAGCACTCAAAGACCGACCGTCGTCGCGTACACGTCACGGTGACCGACAAAGGATTCCAGGATCTCGAAATCAAACGTCGGGAATTCGAGAAGCGCACCGCGGCTTTCCTCGAGCAGCTCGGCGAAACAGATACCCAAGAGATGGTGCGTCTTCTAAGGCGTGCCAACGAAATTATCGACCGCAATCAAGAAAGGAGAGATGCCGAGTGAGGATTCTCAAGCTCTTTAAAAAGCATATCCTGGCACTGTTCGCAGCTATCGTACTCATCGTAATCAGCTGTAACGCCGACCTGGCACTGCCTACCTACATGAGCGACATCGTCGACGTGGGCGTGCAGCAAGGCGGCATCGCCTCGCCCGTGCCCGACACCATTCGCGCCGAATCGCTCGACGACCTCGAACTCTTTATGAGC
>URJD01000035.1 GCA_900548075.1 uncultured Collinsella sp. | reverse complement strand
ACACGGCGTCGTAGCCCTCGTCGGCGACCTTGTCGGCGAGCGCGGTCATCTTCTTTCCGGTCTCGTAGAGCGCCTTGCCGTCCTCGAGATAGCCCTCCTGGTCGAAATGCATGATCTCGATCTTCTCGGTTTCCTTCATTTGTCTCTCCTTTCTGGGGTTGTTTCCACATCCCCCATGCCAACGGGCATCAAAACCCGCTTACATTCCGTAACACTCAGCCGCTTTGGCCTTAAGCGCATTGACTGACTCTTCGTAGCCCTCTGCCTTGACCTCCATTTGCTTGGAGACAGCATCGAGATACGGGTGAACGTCCCATGACTTCAGACGCTCGGCGATTATTGCCGCAATCGTCTGGAAGAACACGAGATTGGGAATTGCGCTGAGCAGCAGAGCAACCTGAGGCACCACAACCTCGTGAGCCCTACCCTTGGGATGGGCCGTGAGCAGCACCGTTTTTGCCGTAACGTTCGATAGCGCATCGGCGATATTCGCAAGACGCTCCGACCCCTGCGGATCGTCGACAATAAACACCAGGTAGCCCGGAACGATCTGCATCTCGGGACCGTGGACGAACTCCTCGCCCTCGTGATGCATGGCAGGAATCTTGATGGTCTCGCTCAGCTTGAGCGCCGCCTCCTCGGCAACACCGTAGTTGGGGCCGTTGCCGACGACCATAGCGGGCGTGTGCTCAGAAAGCTCGAGCATGTGGTCTTGGACATATGCCTCGGCGGTCTTGCACATCACGGCATTGGCCTGGATAGCCTCGCGCAGGTCGTCAAGACGCCGGGCAACGCCCTTGGCGTCAATCGTTCCGCGCGCCTGACCGCCGTAAATACCAAAGAGCACCAGGTACTCAACGAGAACCTCGACGCCCAGAGTCACAAAGTCCACCGACTCGACGCCCACACCGTAGTCAAGAACGATGTCAGCGTGTTCCTTGATGGGTGCCTCGACGTTTGCCGTGAGCGCAACTGCAGCCATATCGTGTGCGCGCATGTAATCGAGCGCCGCAATCGTATTGGTCGAATAGCCACTCTGCGAAACGGCGATATTAAGCGCATGCTGTGGATAGGTGTGTTCAAAATCGACGAAGGCCTCGGGTGTCACAACGGACACCTGCATCTGCAGCGCATCTTGCAGGTAATCGCGGGCGCAATCGGCGGCATGGCGCGACGAACCCGAAGCAACGATGCGCAGTGCGTCAAAAGAACCGGACTGGAAAATATCAACGAGCTGCGCTACCAGCTCAGACGAACGCTCGAGGTTCTCTCCCATACGCACATGGGCAAGCTGAACGTAATCGAGCATCTTCATCGTCTCACCTCGTAACAAATCATTAGTATTTGATACCAATCACAGTTACAGGTTACGGCTTTTTGATACCTCTTTGTCGATTAATTTATCCCCTTCGGCGAACGGTCGATTTTGAGCCATGTAAGGTTGTATATACAGTCGGTCAAATTGCCCAAACAGACCGGCTGTTACCGCGCGTGATGCAAAGCCCCAGCTAGTACGTATAGGTGTAGCCGCCCGCATCGCCACGATTGAAGGACTTTACATACTCGATAGCCTGACCGCTCGCGTCATAGCTCACGCATTCCAAAAGCAAAACAAGATCCCCTTGTTCCAAGCCAAGTAAGCCCGCGTCGCGTGCACCCACCGCCTCGATATCGAGCTTCTCCTGCGCCATGACCGGCTTTCGGCCCAGCATCTCATAGGTCTCGTACAAACTGAAGACCGACACGTCAATATTTTCGATTGTGGGAAACAGCAGGCACGGGATGAACGCCATCTCAATCGATACGGGATCGCCGTTGACGCAGTTCAAACGCCGAATCGAATACAGCAAATCGTCCTCGGCAATGCCAAACAGGTTGGCATAATAAGGACCCGCATAACGCTTGGAACGCGCGAGGATGCGGACGGACGGCTCGCCGCCCGAAGCACGAACCGACTCGCGAAAGCCTCCTGTTCGCTCGTAGGCAACGGGCACTTTCTGCGCCACAAACGCGCCCTTTCCGCGGACGCGTCGAATCTGCCCGCGCCGAACCAGTTCATCGACAGCACTTCGAATGGTCAAGCGTGTCGTACCAAACTCCTCGGCGAGGTCTTTTTCGGACGGAATCATGGAACCCGTGGGATATATTCCGCGCTCGATACGCTCCTCGACGCGGCGTCGAATGCGCATATAAACCGGGGTGGCATCTACTGTTTCAGCCATTGTTCACCTGCCACGCTCCTCATGCCGTTCTTTTCGCCGTTATCGGCAAAGCGGAACTTTGTGGGCAAAATCACCGATTTGCAATGCTCCACAAAACGCATGTCCTTATCAAATTCGATCGTGCTCTCATAGAACACCGGCGTTCCCTCTTCTTGCTGGAGCAGCTCGGCCTCTTCGACGTTCAAACGCGAGATGGAGATATGCTCACGTCCATGCTCAACACGCACGCCGCCTTCTTTGAGCAAGACATCGTAAAGGCTCTCACACTCAAAATCGTGCTCGGGAAGCGATGGGCACAGGGACAGGTTAACGTGAGCCGTCTCGATTGACGCCGGCTCGCCCTCGATAAGTCGAACGCGCTGCATGCGGAGCAAAGGAGCGCCTACAGCCACCCCAAGCTTGTCGGCAAGCGCCTCATCCGCCTCGATGGTCCCGATGGAAACCAGACGAGAAGAGGGGTGCAGGCCGGCAGTCCGCACAGCATCGGAGAAGTTATACGTTTCTTGGAAGATATTCAGCGGCTTGGGAGGACACACATACGTACCCGATCCGCGACGGCTCTCGAGCGTTCCACACGAGATGAGCCGCGTGATACCGGCACGCAACGCCGTACGCGAAACGCCAATCTCTTCGCACAGCACGCGCTCGGCCGGCAGGCGATCGCCGCTGGCAAGCTGATGGTGCTGGATATACCAAAGAATTCCCTCAACAGCACGATCTTTGGGGGGAATTGCATAAGATTCGCCTGCCATTGCACAGACTCCTCATTCAGAAACGTATGCCGCCAAAATTAGGCCAGTCCTCCCATGGCATCAAATTCGGCCTTGATCTTCTCGGCGACATTCCGATACGACTTATATAGGCTTGAATCGCGTTTGACTTCGTCGGTCATAACGGGAATCTCTAATTTGGAAACCTCGTCTTTTCCCGTCTGAACCGCCACAACAACGCCCATACCAAGACACATATTACGCTTGGCAGCGTTTATTTTCGCCGCCTTGGCAGGATTTGCCAGGATACGCTGGGCAAATTCCTGTTTTGAAGCCACTTCCTCGGCCTCCGGATCGCCCGCCTCGGCTACTTCGCACTGTAACACGTCCGCATAGTCAAAAATCTTCGGCTCGCCACCGCGTTGATGCACAGCCCACTTGCGGCGCGTGGCATCCTGGTAGATAGCCGGCAAAAATGTAAACCGCGGCGGGTCCAAAATCGTATCCGTGATGGTAAACACATCGGGATCAAAGGCATCCTGCGGGTTTTTCTTCTTGAACAGCCCCATATCAGCCTCCCGTACTAGCATTAAACAACTCATGCTGAATATAGCACCAATTTCAAGCCACTGCTTTATCGCATCGGTGCGCGGCGTCTATGGCTCGCCCAGCGGAAGAGTTCACGGACGAGGGCCGGGGTGCCTGCCTTGTTTTGAGAAGTGGGCTCCGCGAACTTCTCAAAACAAGGCAGGCACCCCGGCCCCGCCGGCAAATAGCAGACACTCCGCATGCAATCTATGCAAACAAACAGGTACGTTTAGCTACATTCGGTAAGTTCGAGCACGCTGCCCTTAACGATAAGCGCCGGCTCCAGGACGACCTCTTCGGCACGCCTGCCGCCCCTGCCGGCAAGACGCTTGGACATGCAGCCAAAAGCATGCTCCGCAAGGACGCCAGGATCCTGCTCAATCGCGGTCAGCGCCGGCTCAAAGAGAACGTCGGCCGCCGAGTTGTCATAGCTTACGACCGAAATATCGCCCGGAATGCTCTTCCCCATCTCGTGCAAGCGCTTGAGCAGACCGAGGGCGATGTTATCCGAACTTGCGAACACAGCGGTGGCATCAGTTGCGAGCACCGCCTCCGAGGCCTCGTATGCACTCGGAATGTAGTACTCGCTCTCAAACTCCAAACGTGCGTCGATAGGCAGGCCAACCTCGCGCAGCGCGCGCTCATAGCCGGCAAGTCGCTTACGCCCCGTATTGGAACGGCGCGCGTTAACCAAGCAGGCAATGCGACGGTGACCCTGCTCGATCAGATAGCGAGTGGCCATGTAGCCACCCATCTCGTGGTCGAACATCACTTTGTCGCACTCGAGCCCCTCAATGGCACGGTCGACCATCACGGCAGGGATAGGCAGATGGCTGACTTCTTCGCGCAGGGCGCGGTCGTCGGAGAACTCGTCGCCCACAACCAGGAAGACACCATCAACGCCGCGCGTTACCAGCTGGCGCAGCAGCTCCAGATCGTCGTCGGCACTTCCACCCGAGCTGGTAATGAAGAGCGCATAGCCGTCCTCGCGGCAGCGCTTTTCCAGGCTACCGGCGAGCGAGGCAAAAAAGCGGCTCTCGATGTTAGGGACGATAAGGCCCAGCGTGCGCGACTCGCGCATGACCAGACTACGCGCAATCTGATTAGGAACATAGTGGTTGCGCGCCGCAACCTCCTTGATGAGCTTGCGGTTTTCTTCCGAGATGCGACAGGGCCGATTATTGAGAACAAGCGAGACCGACGAGGGGGAAAGCCCCACCTCCTGGGCAATCTGCTTGAGGGTGACTTTGTTGGCCATCTCGCTCCTTCCAGGTTTACGCGCAATCTCTTGAAAGTATAGCGACCGCCCCTCTACCTCGGTGATAAACACTTTACCAATCCGGTAGACGGCTGTTTTATCGCCGCCAGCGCACCAAATCCGTCCGGGTGGGGTATATTGCAATCGATTGATGACAACGACCACCAAAAGGCGGATATTCGTATGCACGAGAACGACTTTTTTAACGAGGACCTGCTCTGCGCGCTCGCTGGCGTTGCCGGCGAGGACAACGTGCTGATGAGCGAGCCCATGCGCGAGCACACCACGTTTAAGATCGGCGGCCCGGCCGACGTCTTTGTCACGCCCGATACCGAGCAGGGCCTCGTCGCCACGCTCGACACCTGTTATCGCTGCGACCTGCCGCTCACCATCGTGGGCAACGGCTCCGACCTGCTCGTCGGCGACAAGGGTATCCGCGGCGTCGTCGTGGCGTTGGGCGAAGGCCTCTCCGACATTACGGTCGACGGTACGCACGTCACGGCGGCGGCCGGCGCCTTGCTTTCCGATGTCGCCGCGGCGGCAGCCGAGGCCGGTCTCACCGGCATGGAGCCCATCTCGGGCATCCCCGGATCGGTCGGCGGCGCCTGCTACATGAACGCCGGCGCCTACGGTGCCTGCATGGCAGACGTGCTGGAGTCTGTGCGCGTCTACAAGCCCGCCCGCATGCTCGACGACGGCACCCGCGGCAGCGGCAACATCATCGAGTTCGATGTCGATGAGCTCAACCTGGGCTATCGCAAGAGTCGCATCGCCGACGACGGCTTTATCGTTCTTTCTGCCACCTTCAACCTCGCACCGGGCAACGCCGCGATGATCAAGGCCGACATGGACGACTACCGCCAGCGCCGCGAGGACAAGCAGCCGCTCGACATGCCGAGTGCCGGCTCCACCTTCAAGCGCCCCGAGGGTTACTTTGCCGGCAAGCTCATCATGGATGCCGGCCTGCGAGGACACGCCGTTGGCGGCGCGCAGGTAAGCGAAAAGCACTGCGGTTTTATCGTCAACGCCAACCACGCCACCGCCGCCGACGTTGACGAACTCATCCGCCACATCCAAACAACCGTCAAAGGCCAATTCGACGTAGACCTAGAACCCGAAGTCCACCGAGTAGGCGAATTTTTATAAAAAGAAGGCCCCGAAAGGGGCCTTCACCATATTTATTCAGACAACCCAGTCCGGTGTGTCACGCCTTGGACCCAGAAGGTCCGGGGCTGGGGGCGAGGCATAAGGTTGGTCGCGAGTTCCGCACGCAAAGAAGGCCACTTAATGTGGCCTTCGTCTTGCGCAGGACTGTAGAGCAGGCAACCTTATGCCTCGCCCCCAGTCCCGGACCAACTTGCTTCAAACCGCAGCTACGACAGCGCGATACCGCCAAGCCAGCCCCAACGCACGCCAGAGCCAGTGCCATAGAAGCTAATAAACGAATCAAGCGACTTAGACGTAATGGCACCCTCGTTGCTCATAACGATACCGCCGCCAACATAGATACCCACATGACCGTAGATAAGGCCCGGAGCACCCGTGCCGCTGTGCGAGGAATCGGCCACGATCATGCCCACCTGTAGCGCCGAGCGGTCGGAGCTATAGCACCAGGCGTTGAACATGTCACACGCGTTGCCGCCAAAATAGCCCACGCCGGCGTTACGGAAGACATTGGTAACCCACGCCGCGCACCAGTTCTGACCCGGCGAAGGCGTGGAGTAGCACGCGTTGACGACGGCCTGCTGCTTGCCCGAACCGGCATTCTGCTGCGGAGTTCCGGGCGCATACGATCCACCACCCGAACTCGAACCACCCGAGTAGGAATTGTTCTTGTTCGCGGCGGCAGCGGCAGCGGCGGCCTTCCTGGCAGCCTCCTCGGCCTGGGCGGCAGCGAGAATCTCGGAATCGCGCTGAGCCATGAGCTCCTTGACGTCGTCGGAAAGACCGTTCAGCACGGTCTGGACTTCTTGCTGCTTGGCCTGCATATCCTGCATCTGAGCCGTCTGCTGGTCCTTGAGTTTCTCCAGGTCGGCCTTTTGTGCTTCGAGCTCGGTCTTCTGTGCGTCGAGCTCAGCCTGAATCGTCTGGATATCCTCGATGGCATCGCGGTCACTCTTGTTGATCTTCTCAACGTAATGCGCGTTGGCGACGAGTTCCTCAAACGAGCCAGAGGCCAGCAGCAAAGACAGGATGTTCGTGCCGCCGGACTTGTAGCTGGCGGCCACGCGATCGGAAAGGTCGTTGCGCTTCTTCTTGAGCTCGGCCTTCTTTTCATCGATCTGGGCCTGCGTGTCGTCAATCTTGCCCTGGACATTCTCGATGTCGTTGAGGGTCTGGGCATTCTTGTTGGCCAGCGCCGCATACTCATTTGCGATGCTGTCGAGCTGGGCCTGAACCTCGTCGAGCTGGGCCTGGGCGGCATTCAGTTTATCGGTGGTTTCTTTGGAAGCCTCCGCCGCATGGGCGCGAGCGGGCAGGCCAAAAAGAACTGCCGCAGAAGCGGCGCCGAACAGGGCCTTGAGGGCAGTGCGGCGCGAGAGCTCCTGGGAAAGGATGGAATCGCTGTTTGGTGACATATGTACTCCGTTACATGTTTATTTATATGTCGCTCAACTCATACATATTAGCGTACATATGGCGCGTCCCAACGATTTCCACGAACGGCAGGAAACTACAAGGTCAGCGGCTCGTAAGCAAATGTCAAAGATAAGGTTATGCGTACGCAAGCTCTTCTATGAGTACGTTAGCACAATCCTCTGCTTTTCCTACAGCGCACGATTTGGGCGTCCCTGCCTGCGCTATACTCCCCTGAAGAAGTGTTCCTGATTCGATAGGAGACTACATGTCCAAAGCACTCGACCCCAAAGACACCTGTGTCCTCGTTACCGGTGGCGCCGGCTTTATCGGCTCGCACACCGTCGTTCAACTGCTCGAGGGTGGCTACCAGGTCGTCATCGTCGATGATCTCTCTAACTCCAGCGCCGTCGCCGTCGACCGCGTCAAGACCATCGTGGGCGACGAGGCCGCCAAGAACCTCACCTTCTACGAGGCCAACGTGCTCGACCGCGATGCGATGAACAAGATCTTCGATACCCATCAGATCGACCGCGTCATCCACTTTGCCGGCTTTAAGGCCGTCGGCGAGTCGGTGAGCAAGCCCGTCGAGTACTACCACAACAACATCGAGAACACCCTGGTGCTCATCGACGTCATGCGCAACCATGGCTGCAAGTCCATCATCTTCTCGAGCTCCTCGACCGTCTACGGCGACCCGGACAACCCGCCCGTCACCGAGGAGGATCCTAAGAAGCCCGCGACCAACCCCTATGGTTGGACCAAGTGGATGATCGAGCAGATCCTTATGGACGTCCACACTGCCGACCCCGAGTGGGACGTCGTGCTGCTCCGTTACTTCAACCCCATCGGCGCTCATCCGTCGGGCCTGATCGGCGAGGACCCCAAGGGCATCCCCAACAACCTGGTGCCCTATGTCGCCCAGGTCGCCGTGGGCAAGCTCGAGGCCGTTCAGGTCTTTGGCAACGACTACCCCACCCCCGACGGCACCGGCGTGCGCGACTACATCCACGTGTGCGATCTGGCCTCTGGTCACGTTGCCGCCCTTAACTGGATGAACGGCAAGACCGGCGTCGAGATCTTTAACTTGGGCACCGGCACCGGCACCTCGGTACTCGAGGTCGTCGCTGCCTTCTCCAAGGCTTGTGGCAAGGAGCTGCCCTACGTGATCCGCGAGCGCCGCGCCGGCGACATCGCTGCCAACTGGTGCGATGCCTCCAAGGCCGAGCGCATGATGGGCTGGAAGGCCCAGTACGACATCGCGGACATGTGCCGCGATAGCTGGAACTGGCAGAGCCACAACCCCAACGGCTTCGCCGACGCCGAGTAGCAAAAACCTACATACCGCTCTTGCCCCGATCTCACGTTGTGAGGTCGGGGCTTTTTCATGGCATGTAACCATTCGCCGAAAATCGACCAACTTTTTTATCTTGCCTGTACATGTTTAAACAACATGTTTTACAATAGGCGTATCGAATCAGAACATCGGAGGCGGACTGCACACCCATCGGCAGGCCGACCCCACAACAAGAAGGTTGGTGAGCGCATTCATGGAGCGTGCAAGCGGCGTCCTCATGCCCGTCTCATCTCTGCCCGGACCATACGGAATCGGCGGCTTTGGCTGGAATGCCTACGACTTCGTCGATTTTCTCGCCTCGTGCAAACAACATTACTGGCAGATTCTGCCCCTTACGACGACCAGCTATGGCGATTCGCCCTATCAGTCGTTCTCGGCCCGCGCTGGCAACCCCAACTTTATTGACTTTGCCGAGCTTATCGAGGCAGGGTATCTGGAGCAGCGCGATATCGATGGCGTGTATCTGGGATCCGACCCCAGCAATGTCGACTACGGCGCTATCTTTGGCGGCCGCCGTCAGATTCTCGACCGCGCCGCCGAGCGCTTTGCCGCCGACAAGCCGGCCGATTTCGATGACTTTATCCAGGCCAACGAGGACTGGCTCATCCCCTACTGTGAGTTCATGACCGTCAAAGAGGAGTGCGGTCTCAAGGCGTTTTGGGAGTGGCCCGCGGAGCTCCGCACCCGCGGCGAGGCTTCCGCCAAGGTCTGCGCCGACCATCCGGCGCGCATGCTCTACCACCAGATGACGCAGTACTTCTTCGATCGCCAGTGGAGCCGCCTCAAGGCCTATGCCAACGAGCGCGACATTCTCATCATCGGCGACCTGCCCATCTATGTCTCGCGTGACTCTGTCGAGATGTGGGCGACGCCTGAGCTCTTTAAGATCGACGCCGCCGGCAATCCCGTGAGCGTCGCCGGCACGCCGCCCGACCAGTTCTCGGCCACCGGCCAGTACTGGGGCAACCCCATCTACGACTGGGACGCCATGGAGTCCGACGGCTTCTCCTGGTGGGAGGGCCGCATTCGCGCCGCCCTCGACATGTACGACGTCATCCGCGTGGATCACTTCCGCGGCTTCGAGGCCTATTGGGAGGTGCCGTTCTCCTCGCCCGATTCGTCCTACGGTTCGTGGACGCAGGGTCCCGGCCTCAAGTTCTTCAAGACACTCGAGGAAAAGCTCGGCACGCTGCCCATCATCGCCGAGGACCTGGGCTTCCTCACCCCCGGCGTCATCGACATGCGCGACAACTCGGGCTTTCCCGGCATGAAGATCCTGCAGTTTGCCTTTGAGGGCACCAACTCGTACTACCTGCCGCATAACTACATCGCCAACACCGTCGCCTACGTGGGCACCCACGACAACGAGACGGCGCGCGGCTGGTTTGAGGGAACGGCCACCCCGCGTCAGCGCGAGCAGGCAGCCCTGTACACCCATCAGCAGGCCGGCGAGCCTATCACCGACGCACTCAACCGAACCATCGCAGCCAGCGTGAGCGACACGTGCATCTACACCATGCAGGACCTGCTCAACTTGGGCAACGAGGCGCGCATCAACACCCCTGCCACACTGGGCGGCAACTGGACCTGGCGCATGCTCGACGGCGCCATCACCCGCGAGCTCGAGCACAAACTCACCGACTGGACCGAGACCTACTTCCGCATCCCGTCGGAAGCCGAAATCGAGCTTCCTCAATAGGAGCTACCGCGCCCGACCCCTCCCCACCGTGCGGACGCGCTTGCTTTTCCCGCGCGAGGCCACCCCAATCCCCTCGCGCGGGCTTCTTATGAATTACAGACATGAAACAACCCATCACAGGAGAAAACATGCCCCAAATTAACCTCATGGAACTCGCCGAGCAGTCTTTTGGCACCTCGCTCGAGCAGCTCGACGACCGTCGCATTTACAAGCTGCTGGTCAAACTCGTGCAGGAGCGCTCCGCCGCCCGCCCGCTCAACAACGGCAAGAAAAAGCTCTATTACATTTCCGCCGAATTTTTGATCGGTAAGCTGCTCATCAACAACATGATCGACCTCGGCATCTACGACGAGGTTAAGGACCAGCTCACCGCCGCAGGCCACGACCTCAACAAGATCGAGGAATTCGAGGTCGAGCCGTCACTCGGCAACGGCGGCCTGGGCCGCTTGGCCGCATGCTTCCTGGATTCCATCGCCACGCTGGGCTTGACCGGCGATGGCGTGGGCCTCAACTATCACTACGGTCTGTTCCGTCAGCGCTTTGTCGACAACCAGCAGAAGGCCGTCCCCGACGAATGGCTCGGTGAACAGGACATCCTAGTCGACGATGACCGCTCCTACACCGTCGAGTTCGGCGATTTTGCCGTTACCTCCAAGCTCGTCAACATCGATGTGCCCGGTTACGGCCGGCCCACCAAGAACCGCCTGCGCCTGTTCGACCTGGCGAGCGTCGACGACGGCCTGGTCCCCGGCAGTTCCATCGACTTCGACAAGACCGAGATCGCCAAGAACCTCACCTTGTTCCTCTACCCCGACGATTCCGACGAGCAGGGCCGCCTGCTTCGCATCTACCAGGAATACTTCATGGTGAGCAACGCCGCCCAGCTCCTGATCGACGAGGCCATCGAGCGCGGCAGCAACCTGCACGATCTGGCCGACTACGCCGTGGTCCAAATTAACGACACGCACCCCACCATGGTCATCCCCGAGCTCATTCGCTTGCTCACCACCGAGCACGACATCGAGTTTGACGAGGCCGTGACCATCGTACGCTCCATGGTCGCCTACACTAACCACACGATTCTTGCCGAGGCGCTCGAGAAGTGGCCACTCGCCAGCCTGCAGAAGGTCTCCCCTGCCATCGCCGACATTATCGTCAAGCTCGATGAGATCGCGAAGGCCGAGCACGATGACCCGCGCGTCGCCATTATCGACGAACACGATACCGTCCACATGGCCCACATGGACATCCACTTTGGCTTCTCCATCAACGGCGTAGCCGCCCTCCACACCAAGATCCTGGAGGACACCGAGCTTCATCCGTTCTACGAGATCTATCCCAAGAAGTTCTCCAACAAGACCAACGGCATCACCTTCCGCCGCTGGATCCATGGGGCCAACCCCGCGCTCGCCAGCCTGCTCGACGATGTGATCGGCACCGACTGGCGCAGCACCGGCGATCTGAGCAAACTCGCCAAGTTCGCCGACGACAAGGACGTTCTTGAGCGCCTGGCCGCCACCAAGGTCGAGGCCAAGGCCATCATGCGCCAGTTCATGGCGCTCGAGCAGGGCGTGACCATTCCCTCCAACGCCATCATCGACGTCCAGGTCAAGCGCATCCACGAGTACAAGCGCCAGCAGATGCTCGCGCTCTACATCATCTGGAAGTACCTCGATATCAAGAACGGCAACAGACCTAAGCACCCCGTCACCATCATCTTTGGCGGCAAGGCGGCGCCTGCCTACACTATCGCGCAGGACATCATCCATCTGATCTTGACGCTGTCGCAGTGGATTGCAAACGACCCCGACGTGGCTCCCTACCTGCAGGTCGTCATGATCGAGAACTACAACGTCACCGCCGCCGAGCGCGTGATCCCCGCCGCTGATATCTCCGAGCAGATCAGCCTGGCCTCCAAGGAGGCGAGCGGCACCTCCAACATGAAGTTCATGCTCAACGGCGCCCTAACCCTGTGCACGCTTGACGGCGCCAACGTGGAGATTGCCGAGCTCGTGGGCGACGAGAACATCTATACCTTTGGTGCCTCGTCCAAACAGGTCGAGCAGCTCTACGCCGACGGCGCCTATGACGCCGGTGCGCTCTACCGCAAGCCCGGCATTAAACTGCTGGTGGACTTCATCACCAACCCCGCCTTTATGGCGACCGGCAACGCCGAGCGCCTGCAGCGCCTGCACGACGACATTAAGGGCAAGGACTGGTTTATGGCCCTGCTCGACATTGAGGAGTACATCCAAACCAAGGAGCGCGTGCTGGCCGACTACGAGGACCAGGACGCCTGGATGCGCAAGGCGCTCATCAATATCGCCAACGCCGGCACCTTCTCGTCCGACCGCACCATCTCCCAGTACAACGACGAGATCTGGCACCTGAACTAATTTCGCTTCCCTTACCCATCCTCCTGAGAAACGGAGTCGTGGCAACACGGCTCCGTTTTTTGTGCCCGCACGTTACCCTGTGACCCGACTCGACCAAACAATCTCAATCTATAACAACTACTCAATCAAAACGGCCCTACCCGTTACAGATCGAGACAAACGACCGGCCAGACAACCCCAACACAAAGAAAGGCTCCCCTCTCGCCCAGTGGACGGGAGGGGAGCCTTAT
>URJD01000034.1 GCA_900548075.1 uncultured Collinsella sp. | reverse complement strand
AAAGAAGGCCACTTAATGTGGCCTTCGTCTTGCGCAGGACTGTTCGAAATTTTGGGGAAGCACCCCGGCGACTCGGGGCTTCCCCGGCCTCGCAGCTACGAGAGCGACGTTCTCAGCAACTCGTTGAAGAGCTTCGGGTTGCCCTTGCCGCGGCTCGCCTTCATGCACTGGCCCACCAAAAAGCCGATGACCTTCTGGTTGCCGTCACGATACTGCTGCGCCTGCTCGGCACAGTTTGCCAGCACCTCGTCCACGATCGGCTGCAGCGCGCCGGCATCGCTCACCTGACGCATACCGCGCTCGTCGACGATCTTGTTGGGGTCGTCGCCGGTCTGGGCCATGGCCTCAAAGACCTCGTGCGCCTGGTTGGAGCTGATGGCATCGGTCGCCAGCAGCTTGGCAAGGGCTGCCACCTGAGCCGGCGCGATGCCGGACTCGGCGAGCGACACGCCTGCGCCCTTAAGGTAGGCGATCATCTCGTTCACCAGCAGGTTCGCGACCGTCTGGGCCTCCTTGCCAGCCATACCGGCAGCGGCAGCCTCAAAGAACTCGGCAAACTCGGGGTCGCCGGCGATCTGCTCGGCATCGGCCGCCTTAATGCCAAAGTCAGCCTCAAAACGGGCGCGCTTGGCATCGGGCAGCTCGGGAATCTCGCCACGGCAACGGTCGATGAACTCGTCGTCCAGGTCGAACGGCGCCAGGTCGGGATCGGGGAACAGGCGATAGTCGTCGGCCGTCTCCTTGACGCGCATGACCACGGTGCGCTTGCGGCTGGGCTCCCAGTGGCGGGTCTCCTGATAGATGATGCCGCCCTCCTCGAGCACCTCGGCCTGACGGCAGATCTCGTAGGCAAGGCCGTCGTGCAGGCTCTTAAACGAGTTGAGGTTCTTGAGCTCGGTCTTGGTGCCCAGCTTGGTCTCGCCGCGGCGACGCAGCGACACGTTGCCGTCGCAGCGCATGGAACCCTTCTCCATGGAGCAGTCGGAAATGCCCAGCGTCACAAAGATGCGACGGAGCTTCTCCATAAACAGGCGGGCCTCCTCGGGCGTGCGCAGATCGGGCTCGGTAACGAGCTCGATCAACGGCGTGCCGCAGCGGTTGTAGTCGACGAGCGACTCGGCCGCGGCGGTAATGCGGCCCTCGGCACCGCCCACGTGCACCATCTTGGCGGCATCCTCCTCCATGTGGATGCGCAGGATGCGGATGGGCACCGTGTAGGAACCGTCCTCGCGGCGCTCGGGCATCTGCAGGTTGGACGCATCGTAGCTGGCCAAGTGACCGGCGCGCTGGTTACCCTCGCGCATGGTCGACGTCATAGACGTGGACAGGCCCTCGGCGTTGGCCGAGGCGCTCGCCAGGCTCTGGGCCTCGGCCTCACCAAACGCGCAGTCGGGGCGCTCGGCGGCACCGCGACCAGTCACGTCCAGATCCAGGTGGCCGTACATGGCAAAGGCGACCGGACCCTGCGTGGTCTGGAAGTTCTTGGCCATATCGGGATAGAAGTAGTGCTTGCGGTAGAACATCGAGTGGCGCTGGATCTCGCAGTTGGTGGCGAGACCGGCCTTGACGATGCTCTCGATGGCGCGCTTGTTGGGCACCGGCAGGGCGCCGGGCAGGCCCAGGCATACCGGGCACACGTTGGCGTTGGGCTCGTCATCGTGGCTGAGCTTGCAGTTGCAGAACATCTTGGTATCGAGTGCGGTGAGCTCGGTATGGATCTCCAGGCCGATCACGGCCTCCCAATCCTGCAGGACCTCGGAAAGCTCCTTCATTAAAGCTCGCCTCCCTTCCCGGCAAAATCGGGCGCGACGGAAAGCGCGGGCGCACCCGTAGCGGCATCGGCAAAGCCGCGCTCCAGGGCGCGGGCAAACGTGAGCAGCTGACGGTCCTTAAACGCCGGACCCACCAGCTGGGCAGAAACGGGCAGCTGAGTATCCTCGCCCAAGCCCAGCGGCACCGAAATACCACCGTTGCCGCAGATGTTGAGCGAAATGGTGTACAGGTCCGAGAGGTACATCTGCGTGGGATCGCTGATCTCGCCAAACTTAAAGGCCGTGCGCGGCGAGGCGGGCATCAGGATCGTGTCCACCTTGGCATACGCGGCATCGTAGTCCTGCGTGATGAGCGTGCGGGCCTTTTGCGCAGCGTAGTAGTACTTGTCGTACACGCCCGAGCTCAGCAGGTAGGCGCCGAGCATCTGACGGCGCTTGGCCTCGGCGCCAAAGCCGTGGGCGCGCGACAGCGAGCTTTGGTCGGACAGGTTGGCGCAGCCCTCCTCCTGATAGCCGTAGCGGATGCCGTCGAAGCGGGCCAGGTTGGAGAACGCCTCCGCCGGGCCGATGACGTAGTAGGCGGCGATGGCGGCGTCCAGGTGCGGCAGGTCGACCTCGACCAGCTCGGCGCCCTGGTTCTGCAGCTCCTGGGCGGCGCGCTGAACAGCGGCCTTGACCTCGGGCGTCAAGCCCTCGGCCTCCATAAACGCAGGGATGATGCCCACGCGCTTGCCCTCGATGCTGTCGTTGAGATGCTCGGTAAAGTCGACGGCGCAATCCTGGCTGGTGCAGTCGTACGGATCGTGGCCCGCACCGGTAAGCGCGTTCATGGCCAGCGCGACATCCTCGACCGTGCGGCCAAAGGGGCCCACCTGGTCGAGCGACGAGCCAAAGGCAACCACGCCATAACGGCTCACGGCGCCATACGTGGGCTTAAAGCCCACCACGCCGCACAGCGACGCCGGCTGGCGGATGGAGCCGCCGGTGTCCGAGCCCAGCGAGAGCGCGACCTCGCCCGCGGCGACGGCTGCAGCGGAGCCGCCCGAGGAGCCGCCGGGCACGCGCTCGGTATCCCAGGGGTTGTTGGTACGGTGGAAGGCCGAGCTCTCGGTAGAGCTACCGAAGGCGAACTCGTCCATGTTGGCCTTGCCCATGGGCAGGCAGCCGGCGTCGAGCATGCGCTGGACGCAGGTGGCGGTGTAGACGCTCTGGTAATCCCCGAGCATGCGGGAAGCGCAGGTAGTGCGCGTGCCCACGAGGTTCATGTTGTCCTTGATGGCCAGCGGCACGCCCGCGAGCGGGGGCAGCGGCTTTCCGGCGGCACGGTCGGCATCCACGCGCGCGGCGGCGTCGAGCGCGAGCTCGGGCGACACCTGCAGGAATGCCTGGACCCCGCCCTCGCGCGCCTCGATGGCGGCAAGGGAGGCTTGAGCCACCTCGGTAGCGGTAAAGTCGCCGGCGGCAACGCCCGCGGCGATCTGGGCGGCGGTAAGGGAATCGAAGCTTAGCGCCATTACTCGCTCTCCCCCTCTCCCAAAATGGACGGCACGCGGAAGTAGCGGTCGCGCGCGCTGCCGGCGTTCTCGAGCGCAACGTCGAGCGGCAGATCGCGCTCGGGCTCGCGCAGGTCATCGCCCATCACGTTGGACAGGCTTCCGATGGGATGGAACGTGGGCTCCACGTCGGGTAAGTCATATTGCAGGACGGGCTCAAGCATCTGGACGGCGTCGTTCATGTAGGACGTCATCTGAGTGAGCTCGTCATCGGTCAGTGCGATCTTTGCGTACTCGGCGATGCCGCGCACGTCTTTCTCGCTGAGTGCCATAGGCGCTCCCTTCCGCATAACAGTTAAACCGCTCTAGTATACAGGGCGAGGGCGCCTTGGAGCAGGCGCTTTATCCAAATGCAGCGAAATCGTAACGAGGGCGGCGGTTGGCAGGCGGCGGGGCGGCGGTCCTGCAGCGAAACCGCACTGTCCATAGCGAAAACCGTCTCGCCCGCAGCGAAGACCGTCCCGCCCGCAACGAAAACCGTCGCGTCCACAGCAAAAGCATCACAACATTCGACGCTTTTCACCAAAATCGAGATTTTCATCGAATGTTGTGATGGTTTGGAAGTCCCGACCACCACAAAGGTGCCTGTCCCCATTGTGGTGGTTCTGAACGATGTCCTATGCCGAGGCCTTGGCCTTGCGGCGCTTGCGGACCGCGTGGATCACGATGTCCAGCAGCAACAGCACAATGGCTACGACCACGATGAGCACGGCAAACTCGCGCTTGCCCCAGTGGCGGCCGGCCAGCGACTTTTGCTTGTCGACGTCCTTCTTGCTGTACTTGGTGCGCACGCAATGCACCAGCAGGCGATGGTCGTTCACGCCGTAGGGCGTGCAGGTGACGAGCGTCACCTTGTCGGCGCCGGGCTCGATGGTCAGCGACTCCATCTCCTCGGGCAGCACCACCTCGGAGTCCACCATCTTATAGGCGAGCGTCTTGTTCATGGTGTGCAGCAGCACCAGGTCGCCGGGCTCCAGCGAGTGGATGTCGTCGAACATGCTCAAGTTGCGCATGCCCGAGTGCGCGGTGAGCACGCAATGCGTCGAGGTGCCGCCCACCGGCAGGCTCGTGCCCTCCAGGTGGCCGACGCCCGCCATGAGGACTTCCTCGCTCGTGCCGTGGTAGATGGGCATGCTCACGTCGATGGAGGGAATCTCGACCCAGCTCATCATGGGGTCGCGGTCAAAGATGAGCTGCTGGGCATAGGGCTCGATCTGGTCGGCGGGGAGCTCGGTGGCCTCGCCCGCCAGCTGCTCGTTAAAGGAGCGCGCCTGGAGCAGGATGCGCTCGCGCTCCTCGGCAGACAGCGCGTCCACGGTGCTGGACACGGTGCTGATCTGGTTGAACACGCCCGAGGCCTCGAGCCGGTCCAAGATCCACGGCCAGGTCATAAGGCCCACGCCAATAAGGATGATGACGATGGTGATGAGCCGGTCGGCCCAGCGCGGCAGCCGCTTGCGACGGCGCTTGGACTTTGGTTGAGGTTTGGGCTGGGGGCTTGAGCCGCCGTTGTCCGCGGCGTTATTGCTCTTCATATGTTTGGCGCCCTGCACCATCGCCGGTCACTCCTCTACAACTCAAGTTGTCTAAACAAATAATAGCCGATTAGCGAGCCTCCGCGCCGGACAACGCAGCTAGGACCGAAGCACCGCCTACGGTTCAAATTCTTGGAGACCTTCTACAGCGCTTCTTGCCATGGATATTCCTTTCCAAACATGCGATCGACTTCGAGCTGAATTCGCTCATCGTCGATTGCCGCCAAAGATAGCGCAAGCGAAATGTCGTCGACACGGGAGGAGCCGACAAACACGGGCGTATAGCGCCACACTTGGATCATCGCCGTTACGTTATCCGGCAACTCCCCGTCTGCGACTTCGAGGTCGCTCAGTTGACGCCATACACTTCTTAAGACGGCCTTTTGTTCCATGCCCGGCGCAGCGAGCATCGAACGCGCAGCGAGCGCCGTCTCCCCGGCGTCAACAAGATAGTCGATCTGCGGCGTCTTCCTTGCAAAAAAGACCTTCGAGACAGGCGAGGAGAGCTCTGCCATGTGCTCACTGAGCAGAAGATCCACGGCAACGGGGAACACGACGACACGTCGCTCGCGACGCTCGCGCTTCGCGAGCCCCCTGTCAACAAGCTCGGTTATGGCCTCACTCGCGCGGCTTGCCGAGATCCCAAGCGCACGACAAAGGTCATAGGGACGATATGGCTCCTGGGCTGCTCCCCAGATTGCGGCAGCCTGTGCGTTGGGTGACATCTTGGTCGCGTGATTGCGAAACCGGGCACCGCCCCTCTCCGTGCAGGCTGTGCCCATAAATGGAAGAAAAGCCTGTCTGCCTGGGCAGACAAAGGGAATCCCTTGTGCGATCAATGCTTTGCGCTGACGTGCATCGGCATCAGGAAACGAAACGACAACAGGAGTCTCCGCGCGCAAGGCTAGCTGACTATGGACCCTCTTAGCCTCGGGAAGCCCGACGCCAGTAGGCAGACTTGCAAGCAAAAACGAAAAACCGTTTGCGTCAACAGCGCGGACCTCAATCGTCCGCAGATGCAGCGGCAAGCGTGCGGATCCAGGCCAAGTTTTGGTCTTGGCGGAAAGGCCTAGTGCTTCTTGTAAATAGATTAGCGCTTCGTTCATTTCCATTGTTTTCGTTCGATTCCAGTTCATATTGGAATTATACATAATTTTCGGAATTAAAGAGATACCGTTCGTGCCTAAGCCTACATTTGAGTTTTCAAAATGTCCTGAATCGGCGGGGCGATTCGGGATACAATAACTACAGGAAACGACGCACCCCGCGTAAGTACTTAGGAGCGCGGGCGACCAGTTTCCGACGTTGTTAAATGCCCGGGCCTCTAACCCCGGGCATTCTTATTTGCGCTTGTTGCGGCGCAAATGCCTTCTACCGTCCGCACCGCGCGTGCGCCTACGGACCTTAAACCGAACCTCATACGAGTCAAGAAACGCGATGACGGATGAGTCCGCATCGGACGGTGGAGGCTGCCTGTGTTGTCCAAAAAGAACGGGGCAAACTCCAGCGCGGAGTCTGCCCCGAAAAGAGAATGGCAAAGCAAGAACGTGGATGGACGAGAAAAGTGTCCGCAAGTCTCATGGCCATCACATCCCACCTGCCAAAGGGATGGGTGAGCGAGCGTTACTCCTGCTCGGACTCCTCAGCCTGCTTACGGCTGCGGATGAGGTGCGCCACGCCGATGCACAGCACCGCGCCACCAGCGATCCAAGTGAACGTCACGCCGTTGAGACCGGTGAGCGGGAGGTTGGAACCCTTCTGGTCGGTGACAGTGAGGTGAACCACGCCGTTAGTGGCGTTGGCAGCAGCAACGAGATTTTGATCGTCTGCGTCAGTCACTGTAAGCTTAGGGTTGTGCACGGTGTTGTCGCTCTCGGAAAGCTCACCATCACGCGTAATGGTAAACTTAATGCCCTTGCTGCCGTGAGAATTGTCGTAACCGGGCGCAGGAGTTTTCTCCTTCAGAATATACGTGCCTTCATCAAGGCCAAAGACCTCTATCATTCCGTTCGAATTCGTCTTGAGAATTGCACCGTTCTCAGTTTCGTTGCTCGCAGTTGTGCCGTCCTTCTTGATGAACTTTCCAGTACCGACCTCTTGCAGAGTAAATTCGACGTTTGCGAGAGGCGGTTTCGCCTCGTCGGAGCCAACCTTTTTGACATCGATACCGTAGGTGTAGTCGTAGGCCGGGTGGTCAACCGTAGTGCCAGTGCCGTTGTTGTCGTGCGGGTTGTTAGAGTAGGTCAGAGTGACGGTGTTCTTTTGACCTTTGCCGAGCATGTTGGCGCTAACCTTCGTGGGGTCAAGCCTTGCCTTATAGTTCACATAGACCTTTGAGCTGCCATCAACGATAATGACTGCGCCCTCGGTGCCATCTTGTTTTTTCACATGGGCATTTTTCAGATTTGAGAACGAAACCTCAAGTTTGCCATCTACATAACTTTTGTTGTAGCTACTCGGATGAACAACCTGATCGCCAATCTTGACCTCGACAACGGGATCATTGCCGTTAAGCTCGGGCACCATCGTAGAAGGCAGAACATCGGTGAAGGTATAGCTATACTCTTTATAAGTATTGATATTGCTGGCCACGGTACCTGCAAGCTGGTATTCAATCAGCTGGTCGGATGCAGAGTCCGCAACCCTATTGGGCGCCTCGAAGACATTTTTACTCTCATCAGTCACAAAGCTGCCATTATTGTCGTCCTTGACGGCCTTGGTCACGTTGGGGACGCTCTTCTTGGGGGCTACATTAACGTCAGAGCCACCGACAATGGTGAAAATCGGCGAAGTGTACGCGTCAGTATTGCCGGTCTTACTGGGCACATCGGTCACGAAAAGCCAGTAGCCTTGGTCCAGACTCTCAAAGTTACCCTTGCTGGAATCGCTCGGTTTTGTCCAGGTTAGATTCGAGCCCTCAAGTGCGGCAGCAATCTTATCCAACGTGGAGTCAGCGTCAACCTTGGCAGTCTGACCAACTTTATCACCGGCATGATCATTAATGTACTTGGCCCAAGCCTGAGCGCTTGTATCCGTACGAGGAGTTCCATCGACGCGAGTTCCATCGGCGAGAGTAAATGCACCGATCACAGCTTTTTGAACTTCAAGCGATGCCCAATCGATATCGGAAAGCGTCTTATCACCTGACCAGGTATTTCCATCCTTATTCTGTGTGACCGTCGCCTTGAAAATCTGGATGCCCTTGAAAGATGTGTCGGTATATTCAGTGTCAGGGTCAGTGATAAACACCTTGCCATTCTCCGTAGCCACCGTTGGCACGCACTCAGCAAACGCCATGGTCACCGGTGCCATCACGCCACCAAAGCTCAGCGCGGCTGTGAGGCCGGCGGTTACTGCCAGGCGTGCGATGTTCTTGCTCATGCTCATCTTCTTTTCCTCTGCTTTCTGCTTGAATTCCATTTGATCTAAATCTGTCTGTCTGTGTCTTAGCATCTACTTCGCTACGTCTCGCCCCGCTCTCTGTGGGGCTGCCAGCTACTCTTTATGGCTGCCACCTCCCCGCTTGACCAGGAGCGCGACCACGATGAGCGCGGCTCCGGCGACCGCTACGGCGGCCGCGGCGTACATTGCCATATCGCCAGTCGAGGGCATAAAGCCTCCGGTGGTAATGCTAGGGGGTGTGCCGGTGGGCGTGTTGATGAGCGACGCCTCCAGGCTGCCCGTCGACCCGTCCGCGCTGTCAGCGCGCAGGGGCGACTCGGCCGTGATGGTGAGCTTGGGCTTGGCAGCGGCCACCTGGTCGACGTCCAGGCCCTCGGCCTTGACCGTCACGGAGCGCGTGCCCTCAAAGGCAGTGTAGCCCTTGGGCGCCTTGAGCTCGCGGACCTCCAGCTTGCCCGAGTCCACGCCCGAGACGGTCACGCGGCCGTCCTCGCCCGTGGTGACGGTGGCCTTGCCCTCAGCATCCCACGTGCCATCGGCCGCCAGCGTGCGACCGCGGTCGTCGGCGATGCTCAGGACCGCCCCGGCAAGCGGCTTGTCGCTGTCGCTGCCGCGCTTGGTGAGCGCGAGATCCCAGGTGTAGGCGCACGCATCGTCGCTCGGCGTGCGGGTGAATCCGGCGTCGCCGGACTGGTCGGCAAAGGGAGAACGCGGGTAGCGCAGGTAGACCTCGTTCGGGTTGCCCTTCGCGATGCCGTGGTTGCACGCGCTGTTGAGCGGTGCGTTGTACACGGCGACCACGCGGGCGCCCGCGGTAAAGGCGTCGGCCCCGCCGAGCGCGGCGATCAGGTCGCCGGTGCGCACGGTGAAGGTTCCGTCCGCCGCTACCTTGGTGGCGCACTGGGCCGTGATGTCGGTCCACCCTTTAGCCGGCGTCGAGCTGACGTTGCCGTCCTCACATGCGACCGCATCGAAGCCGCCCTCGGCGCCCGCCGCCACGTACACATGCATGCTCGCGGCGACCTTGGAGGGGTCGAGCCCCGCGCTCATGGTGTCGACGAACTGCACCGTATAGGTGTCGTACGCCGTGAGCCCCGCCGGGACCGTAGCAGAGAGGCGCCAGTACAGGTCGTCGGCGACCGTGGCGTCGGCGGCCTTCTGCCAGGCGGCGGTGCTGTCCTCCAGCACGTGCTTGGCGACCTTGGGGGTCGCGGCCTTGGGCTTGACGGTGACGGCGCTGCCGCCCACCAGGGCCATGATCGGCGCGGTGCCGGCCTCGCCCCGGGCGATGGCGTCGTCGTCGGCGACGATGAGCCAGTAGCCGCAGGGCAGCTCGGCCGCCGTGCCCGCGTTAAGGGCCACGGACACGACGCCAGAGCTCTGGAGGGAACGAGCGAGCTGTGCGCTCAGCGCGCTCGTAAGGTGGGAATCGGTGTTGAGCCACTCGGCAGCTTCCTGCGCGGTGGTCTGGGATTTGGGCATGCCGGCGCCGTGCAGCACAGGCAGCGCGGCGTCACGCACGGCGTCGCTTACCCAGGCGAGGTCGGTGGCGATCTTGGCGTCGTTGTCGCCGTCGACGACGTTGGCGCTAAAGATCTGGTAGGCGTCGTAGCTGCTCGCCACGGTGCCGCTCACCGTGATGGAACCGTTCGAGGTCGGCGCGGCCTGCGCGGAAGCGGGGAACACAACCGCGCAGGTGCCGATCAGGAGGGCAAGCAGCGCAAACAAGATCGGGAAGGAGCAAACTTTCTTATTCACGACGCTCGCCTCCCTTCGCATTCGCCTTGCGACGAATGTGCATCCAGGCCGCAGCAGCGCAAAGCACCGCCGCACCGGCAAGGTATGTTGAAGTGACGCCCGACATACCGGAAAGAGGCAGAGTGGTGGAGTAGGTGTTGGTGAAGGTGGAGACGGGAATGATGGTTGGGTCCGCACCGGCGGAGGTTTGAACCGCGACGCCCTGCCCGTTCTTGCCAAGGGTGTTGCCCATGTCGTCCTTCATCTGCGTAACGGTGGTAGAGGTGGTAAGACCGGTGTACTTGCCAGTGGTCTCATTCATGACGGCCTTCACCGTGACGGCAACCTGGTACTCGGCCTTGGAGTAGCGGAGCTTATCGATGGCACCGGTGGTAGGCGCGACCTCCTTCACCGTGTAGGTGTAGGTCTTGGCGTAATCTTTATTGGTGCCTGCTTCAGTGGACAGGTGCGACTTGTTGAACGTCATGGCGCCAAAGGTCGCCGTGATGTTGTTGAGCTTGGCGGCATCGGTCTCCCCTGCCTTTGGGGCAACAGAAATCTTGGGCGCTTCGGGCATGGGGGCTTTGGCTGCATAGTCACCCGTAGCCACAATGCTGAACTCGAACGGCACATAGCTGCCTTCGTCGTCCTTCGGCCAGTCCGTATTGCGAACGGATTTGGTCACCGGGATCTTCACGGACGTAGCGCTGCACTTGTCGGAGATGTACGTAGTGCCACTAACGATGCTCGGCTGCTCGTTCTCTTTCCACGTAATGGAGCCGTTTGTGCTGTCCACCGTGAACTTGTAGGTGTTCTTGTTCAGTTCGTAGCCAAACGGAGCCTGGGTCTCCGTGAGCGTGTACGTGCCCGGCAGCAGACCGGCCAATGTGAACTTGCCATTCGTGTCGTCGGTATCGGCCCAAGTGGTTTCGCTCGAAGCCGACTGATCGCTCACGGTCCAAGGCTGCGCCTCGGTCGTACCATCGGCACCCAGTTTCGCAAGCTTCCACTCGGAACCAGCCAAAGGAGTGTATCCCTTGTCTCCTTCCTCAACCTTAGTCCAAGACACCGTACCGGTAATAATCTTGGTGTTGGGAATGGCACCTTTGGGGTTATTCTCGAACGAAACGTTGTTCCCGTTCTCATCCACATAACCCTGAACATAGTTCGGCTTCTCGCCAGTATTGTTCATAGTGGCGTAGTAGATGGTGTCTGACTTCTGGTAGCCCTCCGGCGCCTTGACCTCGCGAATGTAGTACGTGAAGTAGTTCGTGTCGCTCGTGTCGCCAATGGTGGCCTTTTGGTTCAGGTAGTCGTACTGAATGGTGCCAACGGTAGAATCGAAGTCATTCGTGCCGTTATCCACAATAGAGACGATGCGGTCCCAATCGTTCTCCGCATCATTTTTGCTCGCGTAAATCGCCCACTCAGAACCTGCGAGCGGTGTGGTGTCGTCTGCAGCGTCAACCTTGCCCCACGCAACCGCAGACCCGTCGGGCGTGTAAGTACCGGACCATGGGAAGTTGTGGCGCTCCTGATCCATATCGATGACGGAAGCCGAGTCACCCTCGATATCCCCGAAATTCCACGCGACCGTGGGGTTGTACATCTGGAAGTCATCGCCAACATAAACACGCCCGTTGGTGGTCACGTGATCCTCGAAGCTGCCGTTGGGAACAACGATACTGCCCAACATGGCGGCTGCCGGGTCGTCGTCTGTCCACTTCCCGTCACCACCAATGCCCTCAAGGGCCATACCACCTCGGATGGTGACCTGCTTGGCCGTTGCGAAATTCCACAGGATGCTCTGGGTGGCAATGGAGTACTCAGACTTAGTCTTGTCGTTGCTACCGCTCTCGTACCCACGGGAGATTTCCTCACCATTCCACCAGAAGCGCCAGCCGGTGTTGAACTCAACCGGGGTCCCCTCTTCATCGATGATGTTGACGACCACGGAGGCGCCCACGGGTATTTTATTGAAGCTGAAGTCCACGCCACGGTAGATCGTGTCTTTATAGGAGTTGGTAAGATCCGACGCCTTCAGGTTAAAGACTTGAAGCGAAGAACCCTTGCCGCTATCGTCCGCATCGCCGGTAAACGTGATGAGCTTCTCGTTGTTGACAAGGGTCACCTCGCCGGAAACGCTGTTGCCGGTTACATCGGTGTAACTCGTCTTGCGGTTAAACTTCTTAATGGAGTTGTCGAACTTGAGGCCGTACGTCGCCCTACTGTCTTTGTTGTACTTTGCAATGGTGTAGTTGGAATTCTCCTCGGCAACATCGACCGTACAACTCCCGGTGGGTTTAAGCTTTGCGAGGGGCGTGGAGATCTTCGCCTTTACTTCGGAATCCAGGAAATTGGTGTAATTCTTACCGTTGATGCTCGACATGATGCTCGCGCCATCATCGTTGCCCGTGAACAGGCCATCGTCAGACCAGTCGCCCTGCATCTTCACGACAGACTGGCGATCGGCGTTGTTCATCCAGGTTGTACGGTTTCCCGCGATTGCCGCGGTATAGTCGTAGCCAATGGCTTCAGCGTTATGCGAGCTCTTTTGCCTACCAACCCAGGCACCCTTGTTCCACGCGCCAACGGAAGCCGATGCGGGCTCGCTTGTACCAACCTGGATTTCTTTGATAGAGGTCGCGTTACTCAAGCCCGCGACCGCAAGAACGACGCTGCCCGCAGAAGGACGAAACTGCGCACCAAAGCCAACGGTACCGAAGCGAAATCCCGCGCCAGACGTATTGTTATTACCATCCGTGTAAGGCCAGCTCTCCTTGAGGGGATTGAGCGCAAGCTTACCCTGCACGACGGTAAGGCCCTCGGCCTCGACGGCATATGAACCTGCAACGTTGTCGCGTGTGAGGTAGGAGGGGTCCGCAGGCTTGCCTCCTACGTACATGTCCCTTCCAACGAATGTGGCAACGCCGGGATCGGGGGTGGAGGAACCGATATTCGTGCCGATACCGATAGACGTGGGAACGTAAATACCCGGCCCCACGGTGGCCGTCGCTCTCGCTGAAGCCGCATTCGCACTCTGAGCCTGCTCAGCACTATTTGAAGAGCCAGCCTCGCCGGCATCGGTCTCGTCGCTATTCTGGTTTTCGGCATCCTCGCTGGTGTTATCTACAGCAGCGGACTCACTTGAGGAACCCCCCCCCATCACAGTTTCCTCGGTAGAAACTGTCTGGGCGTCGTTGGCGATGGCCTGCGAGATCGGGGGCATAACGAGCGACAGTACCAGGCTCAAAACGGAAGCTCCGCACAAAACACCCGCTAGTACACGATGTGCCGCTTTATTGTTCTGCTTGGATTTATCTGAATTTGCTTTCATCGATGTCTCCTCCCCAAGAGACCGCGATCTTGCTCTTTCACTATCAA
>URJD01000033.1 GCA_900548075.1 uncultured Collinsella sp. | reverse complement strand
CGCAGGTCATCGTATCTTATAATTTTATGTCTCTAAAGCTGGAAAGCCTCTCAACGATGCGCAACTCCAGCTCTTTTTATATCAAGAGGCTTAAATGAAATACCAGAAGTCGTGGATATCCATCAACGAACAGATAGCACTATTGACAGAAAACAAGGGTCTTAAGTGCTCTAATCAAAGCGAACTCGAGCGAGCTTTGGTCGAAGTCGGCTACTACAGGCAAAGTACTCGAGCGTTACTCCTCGTACGCGCCCTCAAGCCGCAGCAGCCACTCCTTACGGTCGAGACCGCCGGCATATCCATTGAGCGACCCGTCGGCCGCCACCACGCGATGGCACGGCACGATAATCGAAATGGGATTACGCGCAACCGCAGCCCCCACCGCACGAGGAGACACAACGGGATCCTCGTTCCCCGGCACCCGATGGCGGGCGGCAACACGCTGGGCGATCTCGCCATACGTGGCGACCTCGCCACGCGGAATAGAAAGCAGTTCGTACCAGACTTCACGCTGAAACGCCGTGCCAATCATATGCAACGGAGGCGTAAACCGAGGTTCCTGCCCTGCAAAATAAGCATTCAGCCAAGCCCAAGAACGCTCAAGCACCGAAGACGCCGCACCATTTGCAGGACTCACCGACGACATGCCACCAGCACCAGAAACTGCATCGGCGCCTTCAACATGTTCGGGATCTTCTTTGAGAAGCGTGGAGCCAAAATGCTCCTGCCCCTCAAACCAAAGCCCCGTCAGACCGCGGCCATCAGCGGCAAGCAAGATTTCGCCCAAAGGCGAAGCAAACGTCGTCGTGACCACCAGCGGCTCCTTTCAAAACTCCGCACCATAATACCGCGAATTGTGCAGACAACCCCAATCGACCCCAAAGTCACCCAAGGCAGCAGGCGCAAAGCGCCGCAGCTGCCGCACGACCCCAAAGTCACCTCAAGCAGCAGGCGCGAAGCGCCGCAGCTGCCGGCCGCGCCCCGCAGTCCCCAAAGGCGGCAGGCGCAAAGCGCCGAGGCCGCCGCTGGGACCAGAGCCCGCAACAGCCGCGCGCCCCCACATCAGCCCAGCGGCCCCAACCAACAACGGCCCCATCGCAGACCGCTCGCAGCAGCGTCACCGCAGGCGGGGGCTGGGCTTAGTTTTCAAAACACTCCGCAGACCAGTGTGGCGCCTTGTCCGCAGCTCCGAAGGAGCAGAACAAGGCGCCACACATGGTCGAGGACGTTTTGAAAACTAAGCCCAGCCCCCGCCGGACAGGTCAACCGCTACTCGCAGAGCAGCTTAGCGATCTGGACGGCGTTGGTTGCCGCGCCCTTACGGATTTGGTCGCCGCAGCACCAGAAGGTGATGCCGCGCGCAGCCTCGGGGTTCGAGATGTCGCGACGCACGCGACCGACCCAGATCAGGTCCTGGTCGGACGTGTCCATCGGCATGGGAAAGCGGTCGTGCGCATCCTCGGCGCCCATGTCGTCAACCAGCTTCACGCCCGGAGCGGCAGCCAGCGCAGCACGGGCCTCGTCAACCGTAATGTCACGCTCGAACTCGAGCGTGATGCTCTCGGAGTGCGAACGCAGCACGGGCACGCGCACGCAGGTGCAGTTCACGCGCAGCTCGGGCAGATGCATAATCTTGCGGCCCTCGTTTTGTAGCTTCATCTCCTCGGAGGTAAAGCCCTCCTCCTTGACGCCGCCAATCTGCGGAATCAGGTTGCTCGCCAGCTGGGCGGCAAACGCGCGCGGCTCGGGAATCTCCTCGCCGCGGCCCAGGGCGGCCAGCTGAGCCTCGAGCTCGGCCATACCGGGGGCACCGGCGCCCGAAGCTGCCTGATACGTCGAAACAATCATGCGCTTTACGCCGGCAAGCTGGTGCAGCGGCCAGGTGGGAACCAGGCCGATAATGGTCGCACAGTTGGGGTTGGCGATAAGGCCGTGATGCCACTTGATATCGTCGGCATTGATCTCGGGCACGACCAGCGGCACCTCGGGATCCATGCGGAAGGCATGGCTGTTGTCGACCACGACGGCACCGCGCTTGACGGCCTCGGGCAGTAGCTCCTTCGCGATATCGTCGCCGGCGGCTCCGAGCACAATATCACAGCCCTCAAAGGCCTCGGGGCAAGCCTCTTCGATCACGATCTGCTCGCCGCGGAACTCAACGGTCTTGCCCGCGGAACGCGCACTCGCCAGCAGCTTTAGCTTACCGACCGGAAACTCCTGCTCGTTGAGGCACTCAAGCATCTGGGTGCCCACGGCTCCCGTCGCGCCCAAAATAGCAACCGTGTACTGTTTCATGCTTCCCCCTTTAAAGGTTGTGGCTTTTGCCCGCACGCCGAGCAGGCCGATTATTGTTGCCAGTGTATACAAGAACGGGGCGGACACGAAACCCGCCCCGTCGAAACGAAACCGAAACGAAACGCCCCGCCGTAGATTTTTGAGGCGAGTCCCAAAAATCTAGCGAGATAGCAGCTACTTGTGGAGCGCAGCCAGAGCGGGATCGACCGGCGCGGAAGCCTCCAGGTCGGAGACCTTCACAATGCCGTTCTCATCGGAAAAGGCACGGTAAATGGTCCGAATCGCCAGGTCGAAGTCCTTCTCCTCGACACCGATAATGATGTTGATCTCGTCGCAGCTCTGTGAAATCATACGCACGCTCACGCCGGCCTGGCCGAGCATGCCAAACAGGTGACCAGAGATGCCGGCACGGCCGCGCAGGTTGCGGCCGACGGTGGCGATGAGCGCCAGGCCCTCGACAACCTCGATCTCGAGCGGCTCGACCTCCTGCTGGATGTCGCCCACGAGTGAGTACAGCGAATCGTGCACATCCTGCTCCTGCACCACGGCGCCAAAGCGGTCGACACCGGTGGGCATGTGCTCAACGGAAACGTCATAGCGCTCGAAGACCGAAAGCGCGCGGCGCATAAAGCCGACGCGCGGCTTGGTGCGGTCGCGGGCCACGTTGATGGCGACAAAACCGCGCTTGCCGGTCACGCCGGTAATGATGGGCTCCGCCTCGCCCTCATCAGCCGTCTCGCTAATGATGGTGCCGGGGTCCTGTGGCGCATTGGTGTTCTTGATGACCAGCGGAATGCCTGCCTCGCGCACGGGGAACACGGCCTCCTCGTGCAGGACGCTTGCGCCCATGTACGAAAGCTCGCGCAGCTCCTCGTAGGTAACGCGCGCAATGGGCTGAGCCTCGGGAACAATACGCGGATCGGCAGAATAGAAGCCCGAGACGTCGGTCCAGTTCTCGTACAGATCGGCACCCAGGCACTTAGCCAAGATCGAGCCCGAGATATCGCCGCCGCCACGATCGAGCAGCTTGATCTGGCCCTCACGCGTCGCGCCGTAGAAACCGGGCATAACAAAGCCGCCCTGCTGGCCGTACTCCTGCACCAGCTCGGAGGTGCGGTTCATGCTGAGCGTACCGTCGTGATGGAATGCCACAACCGTCGCAGCGTCCAGGAACGGCAGACCCAGGTATTCGGCCATCAGGCGAGCGGTGAAGTACTCGCCGCGGCTCACGAGCTCCTCGGTGGAGTAGCCGCCCGAGCGGGCGCGCTCGGCAAAGGCCGCGAACTCCTCGCGGATGGGATAGGTAAGTTCCAGCTCGTCAGCGATATCAAAATAGCGCTGGCCAATGTCCTCGAGCAGCTCCTCACACGACACGTGATACTTAACGTGCGCGTTAACCAGGTAGAGCAGGTCGGTCACCTTGGTGTCGCCCTTAAAGCGGCGGCCGCAGGCGGAAACCACCACAAAACGGCGGGCAGGGTCGGCATCAACGATGGCCTTGATCTTCTTGAAGTGTTCGGCGTCGGCGACCGACGAGCCGCCAAACTTGGCAATCTTAATCATGGGCTGGAGGTTACCTTTCTAAAAAGCCTCTGCGAACCTGTTTTGCGCGCTCTGATACCATGGTTTCACCGATTGGGACCAAGGCATCCGAGGAGCAGTGTTATATGGGAACTTATCATAGTACACGAGGACGCACTTTATCGTGCTCAAGTAAGGTGGCAATCCGTACCGGCATCGCTCCCGACGGGGGTTTGTTTGTCTCGGACGAGCTCGGCACCCAGCAGGTCGATATCAGCTCGCTTGCAGATAAATCGTACTTTGAAATCGCTCAAGATGTGTTGGGAATGTTACTGAATGATTACACGGCCGAAGAAATTTCGGCGTGTGTCGACGAGGCATATCGCGGCACGTTCGCGAGTGAAGAGGTTACGCCGCTCGTCAAACTCGACGCTGCGCCGGGAGCTGGCGTCCCTCAAACCTATGTGATGGAGCTCTTTGGCGGTCCCACGAGCGCCTTTAAGGACGTCGCCTTGCAGATGCTCCCCCGCCTCATGGCCCGCACCTCTGCCAAGGACGGTGGCGCCGAGCGCATCATGATCGTCACCGCCACGTCGGGCGACACGGGCAAGGCAGCACTCGCCGGCTTTGCCGACGCTCCGGGCACGGGCATCACCGTCTTTTATCCCGAAGGCAAAGTCAGCCGCGTGCAGAATCTGCAGATGTCCACTCAGGAGGGCGATAACGTCGCCGTCTGCGGCATCCGCGGCAACTTCGACGATGCCCAGAGTGCCGTCAAGCGCATCTTTGCCGATAAGGAGCTTGCCGAGCATCTGGAGGCCGCTGGCACCGTGCTTTCGAGCGCCAACTCCATCAACGTCGGCCGTCTGGTGCCGCAGGTCGTCTACTACTTTGCCGCCTATGCGCAGCTGCTGCGCGCCGGCGCCATCGAGGCCGGCGACGCCGTGGAGTTCTGCGTACCGACCGGCAACTTTGGCGATATCCTGGCCGGCTACTATGCCAAGCGCATGGGTCTGCCCGTCGCCAAGCTCATCGTCGCGAGCGACAAGAACAACGTGCTGGCTGACTTCCTGACCACCGGCGTCTACGACCGCAACCGTCCGTTCTTCACGACCATCTCGCCGTCGATGGACATCCTTATTAGCTCCAACCTGGAGCGCATGCTCTACTTCCTGTCCGACGGCGACTGCGAGCTCGTTGCCGGGCTTATGGAGCAGCTTGCCCAGACGGGTCGCTACGAGGTTCCCGCCGACCTGCTGGCCAAGATCCAGAGCGTGTTTGGCTGCGGCTGGGCCAGCGAGGACGAGGTTCGCGCCGCCATCAAGAGCTGCTGGGATGCGAACGGCTACGTGATCGACCCGCACACCGCTTGCGGCTATCACGTCTTTGAGCAGGTCGCCCCCGCCGAGGGCGCCAAGGCCCGCGTGCTGCTTTCGACCGCCAGCCCCTACAAGTTCCCGCGCGCCTGCTGCGACGCTCTGGGGCTTAACGTTCCCGAGGACGACTTTAAGGCCATGCGTGTGCTCGAGCAGGCAACCAACACGGTCGCCCCGACCCAGCTCGCCGAACTCGAATCCAAACCCGTCCGCTTCGAAGACGTCTGTGACGTCGACGAAATGGCCAGCTACGTAGAGCAGGCTGCAAAAAAGATAGCAACCAACTAAACCCCTTATAAGGCGCCGGCGAAAGCCGGCGCACCTTCTTTTATCAGATACCTACCGGGATGATGACGAACGTGCATAGCGTGCCTGGCTGTTTAGTTCGTCGCGAGTTCCGCACGCAAAGGAAAGCACTTAATGTGCTTTCCGTCTTGCGCAGGACTGTTCGAGCAGGGAGCAAACATATGCTCCGCCGCCCGGACAGGTCATCCTGCTAGCAAGTCGGATACTCGCCCTCCCAGACGATGCGACGGTACTGATCCGGATCGGTGTCGCCCTCGGTGGAGAAGCAGAGCACGGAGCTCGTCTTGTCCAGGCCGATGAGCTCCTTGAGCTCGGCGTACTCGGGATCGAGCATGAGGGTCTCGACCAGACCGGTGGTCACAGCGCCGGACTCGCCGGAGATGACGCGCGGGTCGCCCTTCTCGGGAGCGCCCAGGGTGCGCATGCCGCGAGCGGTGACCCAGTCGGGGCAGGACACGAAGGCGGTGGTGTGGTTGCGCAGGATGTCCCAGCCCAGGATGTTGGGCTCGCCGCAGCACAGACCAGCCATGATGGAGGGCATGTCGCCGTCCACGATGCGCGGGTCGCCGTCGCCGGCGGCAGCGCCCTTGTACAGGCAGGCGGCAGGAGCGCACTCAACCACGACAAAGGTGGGCGGGTTATCGGGATACAGGTTGGTGAAGTAACCCACCACGGCGCCGGCGAGCGAACCCACGCCAGCCTGGACAAAGACGTGCGTCGGGCGGTTGATGGCCATCTCGCGCAGCTGCTCGGCAGCCTCGGAAGCCATGGTGCCGTAGCCCTCCATGATCCAAGACGGGATCTTCTCGTAGCCCTCCCAAGCGGTGTCCTGAACGATGACGCCGCGCTCGCAGGCGTCGGCCTCGGCGGCGGCCATGCGCACGCACTCGTCGTAGTTGACCTCTTCGATGGTCACCGTGGCGCCCTCGGCGGCGATGTTATCAAAGCGGGGCTTGGTGGAACCCTTGGGCATGTGCACGACGGCCTTCTGGCCCAGCTTGTTGGCAGCCCATGCCACGCCGCGGCCGTGATTGCCGTCGGTGGCGGTAAAGAAGGTAGCCTGGCCAAAGTCCTCGGCCAGCTGATCGGAGGTCAGGTAATCGAAGGTGCAGTCGGCAACGTCCTTGCCGGTCTCGTCGGCAATGTAGTTGGCCATGGCAAACGAGCCGCCCAGGACCTTAAAGGCGTTGAGGCCAAAGCGATAGCTCTCGTCCTTAACGCACAAGTTGGACAGGCCCAAGCGCGCGGCCTGGCCATCCAGGCGGGCAAGCGGAGTGACGGTGTACTGGGGGAACGACTGGTGGAAGGCGCGGGCCTTCTTCACGTGGTCGAGGCTCATGATTCCCAAGTGCTTGTCATCGCTCTTGGGCATCGTGTTGCCCGCCCACTGGATCTTATCGGCCATACGGTGAACTCCTTAAGTTCTCTCTTGCCGGCCCCCGCATACGCGTTTCAGCCCGATCCCATTCACACGGCTGAACTTTTATGTGGATGCCAAACAAAAAGTTTGTTAGTAATGTTCTATCACATTTTTTGATTGGCATACCTAACAAATTGTTTGTTGCCGTAATCGGTACTTTTTCGCCGCCGAACGGTCACATAACGCAGCGACGCTTTCGTTATTTGCGAACAAGTGGGGTTTATGGCAAAGTGTGCCCAAACTAATTTTTAGGAAGGCACCTATGACCCCCGCACAGATTGAGTTTTACAAGCGCCTTGCACACGGCCTGGCGCTCCAATTTGGCCCCAACTGCGAAATCGTCGTCCACGACCTGGAGACCGAGGACGTGGACCACTCCATCGTAGTGATCGAAAACGGCCACGTCAGCGGGCGCAAACTGGGTGACGGCCCCAGCCATATTGTGTTTGAGTCCATGCACGAGGGCACCACCGACGTGCACGACCGCGAGCCATACCTCACCAAAACCGCCGATGGCAAGCTGCTCAAGTCCTCGACCATCTTTATCCGCAACGACGAGGGCAAGCCCGTCGGCATTTTGGGCATTAACTTTGACATTACGCTTATGAAGGCTTTTGAGCGTTCGCTCGACGCCTTTACCGGCACCGGCGACTCGGGCTACACCGAGCCCGAGCCCATTACCAAGAACATCGGCGACCTGCTCGAGGATCTGCTGCACGAGTGCGAGCAGTTTGTGGGCAAGCCCGCGGCGCTCATGACCAAAGACGAGCGCATTCGTGCCATTGGCTACCTCGACCGTCGCGGCGCCTTCCTCATTTCCAAGTCGAGCGAACGCGCCTGCGAGTTCTTTGGCATCTCCAAGTACAGCTTCTATAGCTACCTCAATGAGGCCAAGGCGGCAGCAGGCGACAAGTAGGCACTCGCCTGGATTGCCCCTCCCCTTTTGGGCGCGAGTTCTGGAAAGCATGAATCCAAGACCGAGCCGCTTGGAAAGTTCCATATAATCGATGTCATTAGTATTTCGAAAGGGTGGAACAGAATGGCGTTGAGCAAGGCATCATGCACCGGTCGCGGATTGATTCCGGCAATTGGTGGACATGTGCACCGCATGTTCGATGAGGGTGAAGACGACCTGTTTTCGCTGAGCCTTGACGACGTGATGGATGATCGCCCGTGGACCGCCGACGAACTCATGGGCGGTGGGGCTCGCCCGACAAGCGCAAAGTCCACGCTAACTACTGCACCCGCTCCGGCAGCAACGCCTGCCCCGGCATCTGTACCTGCGGACGACTTTGCCACCCGACCCATTATGCAGACCTCGCGTACACCGGCCCCTGCGCCGCGCCCCACAAGCGATCCATCCGAGACGGCGGCGTTTCTTGCAGCCGCGGCGCAACGCCATACGCCCAGCGGCGCGCCCTTGTATGCCGCGCCGCAGCAGCCGACGTACGCGGCTCCCGAGCCTACGCCCGAGCCCGAGTCGCCCGTTATGGACCTGGACGACCTGTCCGGCCGTCCGTTCGCCCTCGATGCTTGGGCGGCGGCCGACCTGGACGAGACCTCGACAGGCATGCCCGCACTCAATGTGCTGGTAAACCCGTTGTTTGCAGCCGGCGAGGCTCACGATTCCGAACACATAGAAGTCGCAGCGCACCATGATCGTTTTAACGAAGAGCCCCGCGCCTCTCGCATTGAGTCCGAGGGCTACGGAGTCACGTCGAGCGACTACGACAGAGATCCGTTTGCCGCAGCGCCCGCAGCCGAATACAGTAACGCCGGCGTAAAGGCCGCATCGGCATCGGCATACACCCACGGCACCGACGACGAGCGCTTTAACGGCTATTACGTCGAGGAAGACTCGCCGCGATTTTCTGAGTTTCCCCAGGCGGCAAAAATAGTCTTTATCGCCCTGGTCGTGGCCCTTCTGGGCATCATCGCATTTGAAGGCGTCCAGCTGTTCCGCGGTCCCACCCAGGCCGAGTCGGAGACGCAGCAACAAGAGGACGACAACGAATACCTGGACATCAACACCCTTAAGGGCGACCCCAACGACGGGGACGACGAGTAGCTTCCGGGATGCGCTTTCCGCGGGAGGCTTCTGCTGGAAAATGCGTCCCGTTCTTGGCATCGAATCCGGGTCGCACTTTCCGCACGCCGCCTTGTTGGGAAACCGCACCCCAGTCTGGAGCCAAATTCCGGGCCGTAGCTTCCGCTGCAGGCTCCAACCGGAAACGGCATCCCATTCTGAGCGCGAATTCCGGGTCGTAGTTTCCGCTAGGGCCCCATCGGGAAAGCGCATCCCGTTCCGGGCACCGATTCCGGGACGCGCTTTCCGTCTGGGGCCGGTTCGGAAAGTACGTCCCATTCCGAGCGCCGATTCTGGGATGTGCTTTCCACTTAGGACCTCAACCGGAAACTGCAGGCCATTTTGCACGGCGGCTCCGAAGGCCGCGCCACCGGACAGCAGCGACCGCTGTCTCTCCGCCCATATCACATGCCCTCGACCGCGCAATCCAAAGTCACAAAACAGCAGGAAAAACTGCCTTTTTCACAAAAGTACACGCCCATAAACTTACCAAGCCGCCACAACTGGCGACCGTTCACGGGTGCCGATCACCGCTCGCCGATTCAATTTCTAAAATTGACGTCAAAACAGGCCATCCACCTGCATGGTTAGATTTTGGTCAGCTTTTGGTCAGCTGAGCGGCAAGTTCCGGCTGATACGTTTTTGCTACCCCAAAAATAGGAGGCGGTAGCCCATGTCGCATAGCAACGACCAACGTATCGACCAGCTGTTGACCCAAGCCGAGCAGGAGGGACGGTGCCTAATTCCCCCGAGCACGGCAATCCGAAAAGCGCTGCTGCGGCGCACCGGCAGCACGGTTGTCTCGCCCCTGCCGGGACTGTTCGCGCGCAAAGCGCGCTGGGAAGAGCTCAACCGAGCGCAACGTCATTGCGAGATCATCCGCGCCCTTGCGATCGCCCATCCCGATTGGACATTCTGTTCGTACTCTGCCGCGTGCCTGCTGGGTCTCGAAGTTTCGTGGCGACATCTGAACGTCGTGCATCTCTGTAGCTCGACAAAGCCATCGGCTCGTCCTGGAACGCGGATTCAGCGACACCAGATTGAGCCTGTCGGCGCGATAGACCAAGGCGGCATATCAATAACACCACCCATTCAAACGGTAACAGATTGTCTGCTACAGACCGGTTTTGCCAACGGCATGCCCATTGCCGATTCGGCAATCTCAAAGCTTGGCCTTACGCGAGGACGATTGATGGAAGAGGTTGAAAAACGGGCGGGTGCTCGCAACGGGCGCGCCGTCGCTACGGCCCTCACTACACTCCAATACGCTGACGCACGCGCCGAGAGCGGCGGGGAATCGGTCGCCCGGGCGGTCATGATCGAGACCGGTTTTGCGCCCGACCAGCTTCAATACGAGCTGACGGACCCCTTCGATTCGACCAAATCCATGCGAACGGACTTTGTCTGGGAGCGCCAGGCAAAAGAGCTGACGCTGGGCGAACTCGACGGACTGATCAAATATACCGACCAGACCATACTTGCCGGGCAAACCACGGCCGAGGAGCTCGTTGCCGAACGGCAACGCGAGGCGCACCTATCGATTTACGGCCATCCGCTCGTCCGCTTTACCATGGGCGAGGTCCGCTCTTCAGGGACCTTGGCGAAAAAGCTGCAGACGGCAGGCATCAGGCAAACCGCGCTGCCGACATGGCTCAACGACGTGAAGCTGTAGAAGCTGTTGAGCGGCGTATTGCCACGTTGCATCTCGCCAATCTGGAATGTGCTTTCCCAACAGCCGCGCCAGCGGAAAATCCGTCCCAGTTCGAACGCCCAAAACGGGATGCACCTTCCGAATGAGCGCTCAGCGGAAAGCGCATCCCAGAATAGGCGCTCAAACTGGGATGCATCTTCCAGATGACATGCCCGGCGGAAAGCGTATCCCACTTTGGAGGCCAATTCCGGAATGCAGTTTCCGCCGAGGGCTCCAAAGGGAAAGCGCATCCCATTCTGAGCGCGAATTCCGGGTCGCAGTTTCCGCTAGGGCCCCATCGGGAAAGTGCGTCCCATTCTGAAGCCCCGAAACGGGACGCGCTTTCCGCTTGGGGTCCGATCCGGAAAGCTCATCCCGTTCCGAGCATCAAATCCGGGACATGCTTTCCGCGCTCCACCCCTTGCAGAAAGCGCGTCTCCTTCCAAACACAAATCCTGCGGTACAGCTTCTGCAAAGACGCGAAGCGGCCGCTGACAGCAAAGAGGGGCTGCCGAGACAATGCCCGACGGCCCCTCCCCTCATAACTTACTATCGACGCCAATCGCCACAAGGGCGCGGCTGCCTACTTGCTAATCGCACCCGTCATATAGACAAACTGTACGCGATTAATATGTCCGCCCTGCTCGCCGTTGACAAAATCCGTCGGCGTAAAGTCGGGGTTGAGCATGTCCTGGACCTTGTCCTTGATGGTGTCGATCACCTGGGTATCGAGGTCACCCGTGCGATCGGCGAGCTCCTGCATACCGCTGCCGAGCTGGGACGCGCCGCTCGCAAGCGTGGTCGCGCCCGAGGACAGGAGGTTCATGCCGGTGGCAAGGCTCACCGAACCAGCCTTGAGCTGCGCAGCACCGCTGTTGAGCTGTGAGACGCCACTGGCAAGGGCGGGCGTGGCGCCGTTGAGCTGCTGCGTGCCCGCGGCAAGCTGCTCGGTGCCCGCGGCAAGCGCCGTCGTGCCATCGCTGAGCTGGCCCGCACCCGTGGCGGCAGAGGTCACGCCGGCAACAAGGCCGGGGTTTTCGGCAGAAGGATTCGCCGGGTTGATGGCGCTGTTCATGTAGGCGATAGCGCCGGCAAGGCTCAGCTGCTGACCGTCCTGAACGGTGGTATAGCCCTGAATGGCGCCATCGAGCGCGGTGGCAGCACCCTGGGCGCCACCTTGGGCACCGGCGGCCTGCGCAAGAATCGTGACCTGGTCGGTAAGCGTGCCGAACATGGGCTTGGCGCCGTCAAGGCCCGCAGACGCCTGGGTGTTGAGGCCCTGGGCACCAGAGACCGCCCCAGCCGCCTTATCGAGAATCGCGTCGAGACCCGTCGCGTCGGCACCAGAAGCAGCGGTAGCAGCTGCACCGGCGCTGGTAACTGCCGAGCCCGCACTGGCCATGGCGGCGTCGAGCTTTGCTGTGGCATCGCTCAACTCGGCCGCTGCAGCTTTGGCGCTATCGAGATCGATGGCATTCGCAACCTTCGTCTGCGCATCGGCAACAGCAGCCTTGGCGGCGGCAATACTCGTAGCGGCACTCTCGGCGCTCGTCTTTGCGCTCGCAGCGCTGGCCTTAGCGGCGTCGTTGCCCATAGCGCTTGCCACCTGCTTGGCTCCAGCAAGAGCCTGCTGAGCACCGGCAAGATACTGGTCCTCGCCATTGAGCGCCGCGGCAAGGCCCTGTGCGCCGTACAGCGCGTTATAGGCGCCGGTGGAGGTCGCGGTTACGGACTTCTGAGCGGCCTCGGTAGCAGCAGCCGCCTTTGCAAGGTTGGCTTCCTGCGTCTGTTTGTTCAACGTCAGCGCATTCACATAGGTATCGGAGCCAGCCGCAATGCCGCCAATGCCGCCCGAGATCTGCTGTGCGCTCCCCTGCAGCTTGGCAAGGCCCGCCTTAAGATCGGCAGCACCGCCCTTGAGCTGCGCGGCACCGGCGTTAACGCCAACAGCACCGTCATTCAAGCTGTTCACGCCCTCAACCAGCGTGGGCACCTGAGCATTGAGCTGGCTCGTGCCGACGGCAAGCGCCGCAGCGCCACTAGACAGCGTGCCGGCACCGGTGTTGGCGGTGGCAAGCGAAGCCGCCAGCGTCTTGGCGCCGTCGGCAAGCTGACCGGCGCCGCTATTGGCCGTGGCAATGCCGTTCGAGAGCTCCGTGAGCTGGCTCGTGTCCACGCTGCTCGAATCGACATCGAGCGCAAGGCTCAACGGCACACCCACAATCTGCCAGCCGTCAAACTCAAAGTCCTCGACATCGGTCGAAATGGTGTAATCGCCCGTCGTGCCGGGGATCACCATGTAGGTGAGCTGCGTGTTGGAGCCGTTGGCGGCGATCGTCGCACCCTCGGCATCAATGTTGTGTGCCTCGGCATCCTTGAGCTGGCCGGTAATCTGAACCAGATAGTTGTCGGCATACTCGCCGCCGGTATAGTCCTCGTTCTTCTCGACCTTGAGCTTCATGGTGAGCTTACCGCTCTTGCCCGCCAGATCCTTGGCGTCAATGTCCTGACCGTCGAGCTGATAGCTCACGGCGACGTTCCACGGCATCTGCGTGTTCTTGTCCAGGTCGCCCTGGTAGACAAAGTCTTGCACGCCCTGGCCCTCAACGGCGACCGCGTCGTTGGTATCGGAGAGCTTCTTGGTCGTGGAGAGGTTGGTCACCTTGCTGTACGAGCCGGCGTCGTCGATCTTGACGCCCTTATTGGCCTCGAAGCTATTGACCACGTAAACACCCG
>URJD01000032.1 GCA_900548075.1 uncultured Collinsella sp. | reverse complement strand
GTCCTGATGCTGTTCGTGGGCGTGGTAAGAAGCTTGAGCCTTCTCCTGTTAAGGCTAAGGCGCTTGAACTGGGGCTGTCGGTTGTTGAGGCTAATCGTATGACGCCTGAGGTTGTTGAGGCGCTCCAGGCTGCCCGGGCTGATATTTTCTGCGTGGCTGCGTATGGCTGCATTTTGCCTGATGACGTGTTGCATATGGCGCCGCTCGGTATTGTGAATGTTCATGCGTCCTTGCTGCCTCGTTGGCGTGGGGCTGCTCCTATTCAGCGTGCGATTCTCGCTGGTGATGAGGTTGCTGGCGTTTCCATTATGCGTATTGGGCATGGCGTGGATACCGGCGCTTATTGCGCCCAGGCTTCCACCTCGGTTGCTGGTAAGCATGCCGAGGCGCTGACCATGGAGCTTGGTGAACTTGGCGGCAAACTGCTGGCTGATACGCTTCCCTCGCTTGCCGATGGTTCGGCTGTTTGGACTGAGCAGGATGAGGCGCTCGTTACCCATGCTGCCAAGATTTCTAAGCAGGAGATGCGTCTGGATCCTCAGATGGCGGCGCTCGATTGCGTGCGTCATGTGCTCGCTTCGTCCGATACCGCACCCGCCCGTTGCGTGATTGCCGGCAAGTCGGTTCGCGTGCTCGATGCTGCGCCGGCTGATGTGTCGCTTGGCGAGGGTCAGGTTCTCGTTAAGGCCAAGCGTGTTTACCTGGGTCTTTCCGATGGCTCGGTTGAGTTGCTCGAGGTTAAGCCCGATGGCAAGCGTGCTATGGCTGCTTCTGCCTGGGCTGCCGGCCTGCAGGGCGCCGATCTTATCTGGGGTGTTTTGTCATGAGCAAGTTGTCTCCCGCGCGCAAGCTTGCGCTCGATGTGTTGATGGAGGCCGATCGCCGCGGCATGTACGCGCGCGACGTGCTGTCTTCCCGTGCTTCGGCCAAGGCCATTGACCAGCGCGATTCTGCTTTTGCCGCTCGTTTGGCACTTGGAGTTGCAGCCACCCAGGGTATTTTGGACGAGCTGCTCGATCAGTTTCTTGATAAGCCTAAAAAGGTTGCGCCGCGTGTTCGCATGGCGCTCCGTATCTCGGCCTTCGAGATGCTCTATCTGCATACGCCTGGCCGCGTTGCCGTAAGTCAGGGTGTTGAACTGGTTCGTTGCGGTGCTAAGTCCGCCGCCGGCTTGGCCAATGCTGTACTGCATAAGGTTGCGGACAATGTTGAGGACTTTGCTACTGCGTCCGATGTGGATGAGTCTGAGCGGCGTTTGGTTCGCCTGTCTCGCCTGATGGGCCTGCCGCGTTGGCTGTGCGCTCGCATTATGACGTCGTTTGACACGCCAGAGGGTGCGCTTAACTTTGCCGGCAATCTGGCCCCCGCGCCGCTGGCCCTGCATGAGAACGCCTTTGCGACCAAGCCCGATCCGTATATCTCGCAGCTCGTCGCGCCTGTCTTCCCGGGCTGCCATGCCCCGGTTGATGCCCAGGTTACCGTTGCTTCGGGTGTGTTTGAGCGTGCTGCCGCGGTGGCATCTGATCTTAACGCGCAACTTATCGCCACAGCTGCCACGCGACCTGGTAGCTGCCTTGAGATTGGAGCTGGTCGTGGCACCAAGACCTATGTGATGATGTGCCAGGCCAAGCGTTCGGGCTATGAGCGTCAGCATACGGCGCTCGATCTGCATGATCGCAAGTGCGATCTGAATCTCGCTCGCCTGCATAAGGCCGGTATTCAGGGCGTTCGTACGGTTTCGGGTGATGCTTGCGAGCTTGATGAGGTGCTCACATCGTTTGATGCCATGCTTGGCGAGCCGGTTAAGTTCGACACGGTCTTTATCGATGCGCCGTGCTCGGGCACCGGTACCATGCGCCGTCATCCCGAGATCCCGTGGCGCCTGACCGAAAAGGATGTGACGGCTGAGCTGCCCAAGCTGCAGCTGACGATGCTCAAGGAAGCCGCTGCGCGCGTGGCTGCCGGCGGCGAGCTCATCTATGCGACGTGCTCGGTTTTCGACGAGGAGAACACGCAGGTGGTGGACGCTTTCCTGAACTCTCCCGAGGGCACCGGTTTTAGCCTGGAGCCGCTCTCCGAGGCGCAGATCCTGCAACTCCCCGAGTTCGATCAGGCCAAGAAGCTCGTTTCCGTACGACAAAACGACCGTGGCCTCTTCCAAAGCGTACCGGTAAACGCCGACTCTTACGACGGCCACTTCTGCGCACGCCTGGTCCGCCAGTAACAATTAAGTTGCGGTGAAATGGGGATTGAATAGCGGCATCTACCCGCCAAACAGTCCTTATTTCACCGCAACTCATAGAGATGCCTGGGTAGTTAAAGAATCAGCCCCGCGATTGGTGTCGGTCGCGGGGCTGATTGGTTTCTAGTGGCTGTGCGGGCAGTTGGCGCAGCAGCCGCTGGTGGCGCTGGTGCTGGAGCCGCCGCTTCGCTGGTCGGTGTTGTAGAAGCCGCTGCCCTCAAACTTGATGCCGCTGGCCGAGAACGTCTTGGCCGCCGGAGCGCCGCAGCTCGGGCACACGACCTCGGGGGTCTCGGACATGGGATGCTCAACCTCGAACACGTTGCCGCAGCTCGAGCATTTATAATCGTAGCGCGCCATAATACTTCCTTTTCAGCACAAAGCGGGCAGATTACTCTGCCCGCAAAAATTCAAACGTCTGTAACTGTACCCTATATCGGGCGTTTTATCACGCTTCGCCCCAGAATCTATGCGTGTTGCGCAGGAGCTGTGCGGTTTTGCCCTCAGCGGCCGCAACGTCGGCCTCGTCAGCCTGCCAGGTCCAGTTGCCCGTGGCCACGCCCGGTACGTTCATGCGCGCGTCGTCGCCAAGCCCCAGGACATCCTGCAGCGGCATCATCACCAGGGGAGCGTCGCTTATCAGCGCGTCGCTCATCAGCTTGGCCGCCACCTCAACACCGCTCGGTTCGTCGCAGCCCGCAAAGGAACGCGTGCACCAACCGGCGAGCGTCGACGTATCGTGCGTCGAGGTGTACAGGATCTTGCCAGGCGTGGGATGTACGCCGCAACGGACGTCGTAGTCGCTAAACTCCAACACGTCCATACCGGGGAAACCACAGGTCGAAGCCATGGCGCGAACACCGGGCGTCAGGTAGCCCAAGTCCTCTGCGATAAAGTTGAGCGGCCCCAGCTCGTCATAGGCAGTCTGGAACAGATCCTTGCCTGGACCCGCCAGCCAGCGACCTTCGGCGCAAGCCTTGCCCGCGGGAATACTAAAGTAGCTGTGGAAGCCCAGGAAGTGATCCAGGCGCACGCGGTCGTAGAGCGAGAACGCACGACGTAGGCGATCCATCCACCAGCTATAGCCGTTCTGCTTCATGTGGTCCCAGCGGAACGTCGGGTTGCCCCACACCTGACCCTCGGGCGCAAAGTTGTCGGGCGGCGCACCGGAGATCTCGATTGCCTTACCGGTATCAGACAGCCAGAAGTTCTCGGGTTCGCTCCACGCATCTGCCGAATCGTCGGACACGTACATAGGAATATCGCCGATGACCTCGATGCCCTTCTTGTGTGCATAGTTCATGAGCTCGCACCAGGCCAGGTCAAAGCGGTACTGCATGTAAGCCTGCAGCTCTGCCTCGTCGTGGAAACGTTTATCGTCGATCAGATGCTCGTTGTAGCGCGCAACATCTGCCGGCCAATCGTGGCGCGATTCGCCTTCAAAGTACTTTTTGACGGCCATATAGACGCAGTACTTCTCGAGCCAGTCGGCGTTGCGATGTTTAAACGCCGTGTACAGCGGGTCGGCATCCTCGCCGCCGTGGGTCTTCCAGGTGACGAAGTCGGCAGCCAACTCCTCGTGGCTCTCGGGCAGCAGGTCGATATTGCCTGCAAAGGCCGAAGGGCCGGCATAAGGGGAGCGGAAGAAGTCCGTAGGATTGACGGGCAGGACCTGCCAGTAGCGCATGCCCATGGCGGCCAGGTGGTCGATAAAGCGACGCGTGGGCGCACCGATTGTGCCGGGCTTGCCATCGTCGGTCGGTACCGAGGTGATGTGACAAACGACACCCGCGCCGTGATCGAGCGGCTCTTGCAGACGCTGCTCGGCGTGGTGATAGATGATCGACGACCCCAGCGGATACAGATCGAGTGTGACGGTGCCATTGTGAATCTCGCACTCGTGACCGCTAATCACATCGCTCGCACATTCGTCGAGCGCCGGAATCGTCACGCGGTGTGAATTGCGCAAGCTGCGGTTGATGATAACCGTCGCGGCCTCACCGTCTTTACCGGTGCGCGTGTAGGCGAGTACCTCGTCGTTGAGCGCGAAGGCCTTGATATCGCCGTCAACCATAAACGGCAGGGCACGGCGCACGGCCGAGGCGTTTTTAAGGATGGCGAGTGTATCGAAGTCGTGCAGGTCTTCCTTCAAAGGCAACGTGCGGCGATTGCCCGGATCGGTCAGGCCCTCCAAGCCGTACTCATCGCCGTAATAGATTGAGGGCACACCCGGGAAGGTCATCTGCATGAGTGTCGCGAGCCAAAAACGGCTCTTGGCCAGGCCCATCGAGTTCTCGTCCAGGCGCCATTTGCTGCGCTCGCACTCGGGCAGCTGCGACTCGTCAGGGCCGCCGCCGAGCACCGAGATAATGCGCGGACGGTCGTGGCTCGAAAGCAGATTTAGTGCGCAAGACAGGGCCTCACGCGGATAATTCTCGCGCAGGGTTTCGATATCCTCGGCTGCCTGGTAGGCGTTCTTGTAGCCCATCAAAAAGCCGATGACCATGTCGCGGAAGGGATAATCCATAGCCGAGTCGAGCTCGGAGCCTTGTAGATAGCGACGCAGATGGCCGTAGCTGATTTTGTTGGAGGCGTCTTCCCAGACCTCGCCGAGCAGCAGCGCGTCGGGCTTTTCGGCAAGTACTGCCTTCTTGATCTCGGTCAGGAAATCGTCCGAAAGCTCGTCGGCCACGTCTAGACGCCAGCCATGAGCGCCGGCACGTAGCCATTTACGGATCACGCCGTCCTTGCCCAGGAGCCGCTCGCGTACCAGCTCGGAGCTCTCATTGATGGCAGGCATGTTACCCACGCCCCACCAGCAGTCGTACGAGCCGTCCTCGTGGAAATAAAACGCATCGCGCCACGGCGAATCCTCGCTCTGCCACGCGCCCACGCCAGGATAGTTGCCGTAGCGGTTGAAGTAGATCGAATCGTCGCCCGTGTGGTTGAAGACGCCATCCAGGATGATGGAGATGCCGAGCTTCTCGGCTGCCTGGCACAGCTCGGTAAAGTCCTGCTCGGTGCCCAGGATCGGGTCGATCTTGGTGTAGTCGGCCGTGTCGTAGCGGTGGTTGCTCGCGGCTTCAAAGATGGGGTTGAGGTAGATGGCCGTAAAGCCCAGCTCGGCGATGCGGGGCAGGTCTTCCTGGATACCCTTGAGCGAGCCGCCGTAGAAGTCCCAGGTTTTGATGGAGCCGTCCTCGGCGCGCTCATACACGGGCGGCTCGTTCCAGTCCTCGACCATGCGGCGCTGGATTCCGTTGCGCGGCTTTTCGACCTGAGCCAGCGTGCGCTCGCGCCAGTTTTCGTCGCGGGCATAGCGGTCGGGGAAGATCTGGTAGACCATGCCCTGCTCGTACCAAGCTGGACGGTTCTCGCGGTGCTTGTAGACGGTAATCTGGAAGGACGGGACCTCGGCGTAGTCGTAGGTTACGCCCTCGCCGCCGGTACGGCCCTGCGGTGCGCCCAGACGAACCTCGGGCTGGCCCTCGATATTGCAGATAAAGCTGTACCAGATAAGACAGGGCTCGGTGCACTTAAGCTCTACAGTAAATATGCCGTCGCCCTCGTGCGTCATGGGATACCGAGACTCACCGATCTCGTCAACCCAGGTACGCAGCGTAAGCGTTGCTTGGTTGGGATCGGCATCCTCTAGAATCACGGAGAGCGAAAGGGTAGTTCCTGTGGTCACAGCGCCAAACGGAGTGCGAAACTGCGGCAGACGGCTGTTGTGTATCAATCTCATAGTACGGTCCAGTTCAATAGAATCATGGCCTGCTGGTCATGGGCTTTACGCACAAGATGTAAGTATATCTGTTGTACACAGGCTGTATAAACAACATCCGTTTACCATCGGCGAACGGTTGTCCTAGAAAATCGTTTTACCATTCAAATTATCGCGATATTCAAAACCGCCTATACCGATACTATTTGTAGCCAAACAAAAGTGCTTCGGTTTACTACGGCAAATTGAATGATCTCAACCACAGTCATTTTGGTGATATTAAAACCGCAGGTAGAAGCGTTGTCAATTTCGAAGATTGCTCGTCGTGGTCGGCCGGAGCCATTTTGTCGTAGTAAACCGGCCCTCTTTTTAATATAGAAGTTCAACCAAGAAGAGGGCGCCTGATTGGGGCGCCCTCTTTTGCGTTGAGGATTAAGTTTTAATCGTCCGGATTAGTGGCGCTTTCGGGTGGCCGTTGCCTTACGGACAGAGGTCTTCTTGGTCGGAGCCTTTTCCTCAGTGGGAGCGGCGGGGGAGACCGGGGCCTCCTTGGCGGGCTCGGGCTTGGCCTTTACCTCGGCCTTGGGCTCCTCTTTGGCGGCAGCGGGCTTGGCCTCTGCCTTGGGAGCAGCGGCCTTGGTCGTGGACTTCTTGGCCGTCGTCGTTGTGCGCTTGCGCGTGGTGCTCTTGGCGGCGGGCTTGGCCTCGACGGTTGTCTCCGCCTTGGGCTCGGCGGCTGCCTCCTCGACCTTGACGGCGGGCTTTGCGGCAGCCTTCGGAGCGGCCTTGGTCGCAGTAGCCTTAGCGGCCGTCGACTTCGTTGCCGTGGTCTTCTTGGCTGCCGTTGCCTTCTTGCCGGTTGTGGTCGTCTTCTTGGCAGCGGTCTTGGCCGGAGCCTTTGCCGCGGGCTTAGCCTCGGCGGTGGCGGTCTCAGCCTTTACCTCGGGAACGACCTCGGCTTCGGCGGCCTTCTTGGCAGCGGCGGTCGTGCGCTTGCGCGTGGTCGTTGCCTTGGCAGCCGTGGTTTTAGTCGCGGCGGCCTTGGTCGTCGTAACCTTCTTGGCGGTCGTCTTACGGGCCGTGGTCTTCTTAGCTGCGGGCTTTGCGGCGGGCTTGACCTCGACCTCTGCCTCAGGAGCAACCTCAGCCTTCACCTCAGGCTCGGCCTTTGCGGGTTCAGCCTCAACCGGCTTCTCCTCGGCTTTGGGCTCGGGCTCCGGCTCCGGCTCGGCGGCCACCGGCTCAGCAACAGCCTCGGGCTCGTCGACAACAGCCGCCGGGCGCTCAATCTCCGGGTGCATAAAGAAGTACAGGTCCAGATACTTGTCGGCCGAGCGCGTCCAGCTAAAGTCCTGGCTCATGGCCTGCGTGACCAGCTGGTTCCAGGCATCGCGGTTGTCCCAGAACAGGCGTGCCGCGCGGAACACGGCGTCGCCCATCTCATCGCCGTTAAAGTTGGTAAACGAGAAGCCCGTGCCCTCGCCGGTAAACTCGTTGTAGGGGATCACGGTATCCTTCAGGCCACCGGTCTCGCGCACGATGGGCAGCGTGCCGTAGCGCATGGCGATGATCTGCGACAGGCCGCAGGGCTCAAACTTCGAAGGCATCAGGAACATGTCGGCGGCGGCATACATGCGCTGCGACAGCGCCGGATCGAACTCGATGCGCGCGGCCATGGTGCCGGGGTACTTGTCCTGGAAGTAGCGCAGGCCGTCCTCGTAGTCGCGGTCGCCGGTGCCCAGCACCGCCACCTGCACGCCGCCGGACAGGATGCGGTCGAGCGCGTACATGACCAGATCCATGCCCTTCTGGCGCGTCAGGCGCGTGACCATCACCATGAGCGGACGGTCGTCGCGAACCTCGAGGCCCAGTTCCTCCTGCAGCTTGGCCTTGCACACGGCCTTGCCGGATCGGTCCTCCACGGTGTAGTTGGCGGCAATTCGCTTGTCTGTTGCCGGGTCAAAGCCCGCAACGTCAATGCCGTTCAAAATGCCCTGCAGCGCGTAGGAACGCTCGCGCAGTACGCCGTCCAGGCCCTCGCCAAACTCGGGCGTCTGGATCTCGTTGGCATAGGTGGGGCTCACCGTGGTGATGGCGTCGGCATAGCGCAGGGCGCCCAGCATGTAGTTGATGCTGCAGGCGTCGCAACGCAGCTGCGAGGCGGCCGCCGGAATGTGCGCCACACCAAGGATGTCCTCCATCACGGTGTCGCTAAACTGGCCCTGGAACGCCACGTTGTGGATCGAGAACACGGTCTTGACGCGGTCATACAGCGGCAGGCCCTGGTAGAACTCGCGCAAAAACACGGGCGCCAGCGCCGTCTGCCAGTCGTTGCAGTGCAGGATGTCGCACTCAAAGCCGGCCGGCAGGTGCTGCAGGCTCTCGGTGATGGCCTTGGAGAAGAACGCAAAGCGCTCGCCGTCGTCAAAGAAGCCGTACGGATAGTCGCGCGCGAAGTAGCGCTCGTTGTCGATGAACATATAGGTGACGCCGTCGTGCTCGAGCTTCTCGAGTCCGCAGTACTCATTGCGCCAGCCCAGGCTCACGTAAAAGTCGGAGAAGTGCTCCATTTGCGCCTTGTACTCGTCCTTGATGGTGGCGTACTTGGGTACCATAACGATAACTTCGGCGCCGGCGCGCACAAGCGCCGCAGGCAGCGAACCTGCCACGTCACCCAGGCCACCGGTCTTTACAAACGGTGCGCACTCGGCCGAGGCAAACACGATCTGCATCTTTTTGCTGGAATCAGCCATATTGTCTCCCATGTTGTTATTCGAGAATAGCCGCCTGGCGCAAACCGGGCGGCTATTCTACGTGTTACGAGCGATGTTGCGGTGCCAAAGCTAGCTCGCGTTGGTGATATCAGAAGTTAACGGGGCCTTTCCCAGCACCAGGATGTTCTCGGGCGTGCCGCGAAGCTCGGTGTTGGTGGGAACCACGTTGTTCTTGTCCAGGATGGCATTCTCGACGCGGGCGCCGCTCTTGATGATGCAGCTCTGGTTGATGATCGAGTTGGTCACCGAGGCGCCTTCCTCGACCACGACGCCTCGCGACAGGATCGAGTTGCGCACGGTGCCCTTGATGATGCAGCCGGCCGAGATGATCGAGTTGCACGCGTGGCTGCCGGTCGCATAGCGCGAAGGCGGCACGTCGTGGGCCTTGGTCAGGATCGGGCGCTCGGGATCAAAGAGCTGGTCGGCCACGGTCTGGTCGAGTAGGTCCATGCTGCGGCGATAGAGTGACTTCTCGCTAAACACGCCCACGACCTCGCCCTTGTACTCGTAGCTGCACACGTCGATGTTGCCAAAGTCGCCCTGGAGTGCCTCGAGCAGGTCCAGATAGTCGGCGGCCTGGTAGTGGTCGATAATCTCGAGCAGCGTCTCGCGGTTGACGATACAGCAGTCCATAGAGGCGTTGTCGCCGTACACGACGCCGGCGCTCACGCCCGTCAGGCGGCCGTTCTCGTTAATCTCGAGCTTGGTCTCGTCATCAACATTGCGCGTGGCCTTGCAGTACACCACGGTCATCTGGGCGCCGGAGTTCTCGTGCGCGTCGATGATGGTGTTGAGGTCCATGTTAAAGATAATGTTGGTGCCCATCATCACAACATAGGGCTTGTCCGAGCGCTGGAACAGCGTCTTGTTGGAGATGATGTCGCGCAGCAGGAAGCGCATGCCGCCCTTGGTGGTGCCATACGCGTTGCCGGGCACCATGAACAGGCCGCCCTTCTTGCGGTCCAGGCCCCAGTCCTTGCCCGAGCCCACGTGGTCGATCAGCGAGCGGTAGTTGCCCGGCATGACGACGCCGACGGTCTTAATGCCGGCATTCATCATGTTGGACAGCGGGAAGTCGATCAGGCGGTAGCGGCCCAAAAACGGAACGGACGCGATGGGGCGGTCCTTGAGCAGGACGCTGCCGTAGGTCGAAGAGTAGTTAGCGGTGATATAACCGATGGCCTTGCGATTGATCATCGGATCATTCCCCCTTCCCGATAACGACGTCATTTCCAACGACGGCCGTATCCTTGGTGGTATCGACAGAGCCGAGCTTCACGCCCTCTTCGACCGTGGAGTTCTCGCCCAAAATAGCGCGGCAGATGTGCGCGCCGCTCTTAACGTGCGCACCCGGCAGCAGCACGGAGTCCTCGACCACGGCGCGCTCATCGATGATGACATCGGTCGAAAGAATCGAGTGGCGAGCGGTACCGTAGATCTTACAGCCGTTGGAGACCAGGCAGTCGTCCAGGCGACCATCCGGGCCAATGTAGTGCGGCGGTCGCGTGGTGATGTTGGACATGATGGGGAAGTGCTTGTCGAACAGATCGAACTCGGGGTTGTTGCCCAGCAGGTCCATCGAGGTCTCGTGGAAGCTGGCGATGGTGCCGACATCCTTCCAAAAGCCGTGGAACTCATAGCTGTACAGGCGCTTGCCCTCGCCGAGCAGCTTGGGGATGATGTCCTTGCCAAAGTCGTGGCTCGAGCGCTGGTCCAGAGCGTCCTCCTCGAGGGCCTCGATCAGGACGTCGGCCGAGAAGATGTAGATGCCCATGGAGGCGAGGTTCGAATCGGGCTTATCGGGCTTCTCGGTGAACTTGGTGATGCGGCCGTCCTCGGGGTCGGTGGTCAGGATGCCAAAGCGGCTCGCCTCCTCCCACGGCACGGGCATAACGCTCACCGTGAGGTCGGCGTTGTTCTCAATGTGCGTCTTGAGCATCTTGCGGTAGTCCATGCGATACAGGTGATCGCCCGAAAGAATCAGGACGTACTTGGGGTCGTTGGCCTTGATGTAGTCGAGGTTCTGCGTAATGGCGTCGGCCGTGCCCGCATACCAGGCGCCGCCGGTCTGCGTCTCGTACGGCGGCAGGATCGACACGCCGCCGTCGCGGCTGTCCAGATCCCATGCCTCGCCGGAGCCCACGTAGGCATGCAGCAGGTAGGGGCGATACTGCGTCAGAACGCCCACCGTGTCGATGCCCGAGTTGGAGCAGTTGGACAGTGAAAAGTCGATAATTCGGAACTTGCCACCAAAGCTAACCGCCGGCTTAGCGATCTTTTGGGTGAGTGCCCCCAATCGGCTGCCCTGTCCTCCTGCGAGGAGCATCGCGATGCATTCTTTCTTACTCATCGATTTCTCCTTCTGTCATCGATGTTCTTAAACCCATTAGCGACGGGCGCGGCGCTCGGACGCGCCCGTCGAGTAATGCCGTGCTGGCATAAGGGAGCTCGCGGCCTTTACGCGTGCCAGATCTCGTCGCGGTACTCGCGAATGGTGCGGTCGCTCGAGAACCAGCCGCTCGAGGCGGTGTTGAGCAGGGCCTTGCGGTTCCAAGTCTCCTGGTCGCCGTAGCTGCCGGTGAGCTTTTCCCAGGCATCCACGTAGCTGCGGAAGTCTGCCATGACCAGGTCGGGGTCGTTGTTGTTCATGAGCTCGTTGTAGATGCTCTCGAAGTTGCCCGAAAGACCCGCAAAGGTATTGTCCTTGAGCTCGTCCATCACGCGGCCCAGGCGCTCGCGGTCGCCGTTGAGGGTATCCCACGCAAAGTAGCTGTTGGATGCCCAGAGCTGCTCGACCTCGGGCGCGGTCAGGCCAAAGATGGCCTCGTTCTCGCGACCGGCCAGGTCGGCGATCTCGATGTTGGCGCCGTCGAGGGTGCCCAGCGTAATGGCGCCGTTCATCATGAGCTTCATGTTGGACGTGCCCGAGGCCTCCTTGCCGGCCGTGGAGATCTGCTCCGAGATCTCGGCGGCGGGGTAGATGAGCTGGGCGTTGCTCACGCGGAAGTTGGGGATAAAGCAGACCTTCATGACCTCGTTCACGCGGGGGTCGTTGTTGATGACGTCGGCCACCGAGTTGATCAGACGGATGGTCTCCTTGGCGAAGGTGTAGCTCGAGGCAGCCTTGCCGCTAAAGATGAAGGTCGTTGGCGTCACGTGGAAGTTGGGATCGGCGATGCGACGGTTGTAGATGTCCATCACCTTCATGATGTTCATGAGCTGGCGCTTGTAGGCATGGAAGCGCTTCACCTGAACGTCGAAGACGGTGTTGGGGTCGATGACCAGACCGGTCTCGGCCTTAACGTAGGCGGCCAGACGCTCCTTGTTGGCGCGCTTGGAGGCACCCACGGCCTTCAGGAACTCGGTGTCGTCCTTAAACTCCTTGAGCTTCTCAAGCTCAAAGGCGTCCTTGAGCCAGCCGTCGCCAATGGCCTCGGTGACGAGCTTGGCGTAGGTGGGGTTGGCCTCGGCAAAGAAGCGACGGTGCGAGATGCCGTTGGTCTTGTTGTTGAACTTCTCGGGCGTCAGGGCATAGAAGTCCTTGAGCACGATGTTCTTGATGATATCGGAGTGGATCTTGGCCACGCCGTTGACGCTGTGGCTGCAGATCACGGACAGGTTGGCCATGCGGATCTCGCCGTCCCACAGAATGGCGGTCTGGCGCAGACGCTCCTGCCAGCCCTCCTGCGTGGTGTCGAACGACTCGTGCCAACGACGGCTGATCTCGTCGATGATCTGGTACACGCGGGGGAGAAGCTTGGAGAACGTGCCGATGGGCCACTTCTCCAAAGCCTCGGGCAGGATGGTGTGGTTGGTGTAGCTCACGACCTGCGTCACGATGTTCCAGGCGTCATCCCACTCGAGCTTCTTCTCGTCGATGAGGATGCGCATGAGCTCGGGGCCGCACATGGCGGGGTGGGTGTCGTTGGTGTGGATGGCCACAAACTGCGGCAGCAGCTCCCAGTTTTCGCCGTGCTCCTTCTCAAAGGTGTCGAGCAGACTGTAGATGCCGGCCGAGACAAACAGGTACTCCTGCTTCAGGCGCAACAGACGGCCGTGCTCGCCGGCGTCGTTGGGGTAGAGGATGGCGCTGATGGCCTCGGCCTCGGCGCGCTCGGCATCGGCCAGGGCGTAGTCGCCGCGGTTGAAGGCATCCATGTCGATGGCGGAGCTTTGTGCGCTCCATACACGCAGGACGCTGACACCCTTGCCGTCATAGCCGGAGATCATAATATCATAAGGAACTGCCTTAACAGTGGTATAGTCCTTGTGCAGGACGTGGTGATACCCATAATCCCAAAATTCTTCGATGTGTCCGCCAAAGTTGACATCGACTGCGTGCTCCGGGATGCGCTCCAGCCAGACTTCGCCGCCGGGCAGCCACTCGTCCGGCAGCTCGGTCTGCCAGCCGTCGATGATCTTCTGTTTGAAAATGCCATACTCATATAAAATGCAATATCCGGTGGCGGTATAATCCTGAGAGGCCAGACCGTCCAAATAACAGGCGGCTAAGCGGCCGAGGCCGCCGTTGCCCAGGCCCGGGTCCGGTTCGTATTCATACAAGCGTTCCAACTTGACGCCCATTTCCTCCAGCGCGGCGCTGGCCAGTCCCGCAATCTCCAGATTATACAGGCTGTTTTTTAACGACCGGCCCATGAGAAATTCCATGGAAAGATAGTACACTTCTTTATTGCCATTGGAGTGGGTGTATGCGGAAAAGTTTTTCTGTTTTTCTGTTAAAATATTACGCACCATCAAAGCGGTCGCCTTATAAAAC
>URJD01000031.1 GCA_900548075.1 uncultured Collinsella sp. | reverse complement strand
TTGATAGTGAAAGAGCAAGATCGCGGTCTCTTGGGGAGGAGACATCGATGAAAGCGAATTCGGACAAATCTAAGCAGAGTAATAAAGCGACGCGCCGTGTACTGGCAGGCGTTTTGTGCGGAGCCTCCGTGTTGAGCCTGGTACTGTCGCTCGTCATGCCACCGATCTCGCAGGCTATTGCCAACGATGCCGAGGCGGCTTCTACCGAGGAAACTGTGACGGCGGGTGGTTCCTCAACTGAGTCTACTGATGTAGAAAACACCAAAAACGGGGATACCGAAAACCAGAATAGTGACGAGATTGAGGGTGGCGAAGCCGACCCTTCAAATGGTGTTGAGCAGGGTCAGCCTGATGGTAAGCCGCAGGCCGAAGATGGAGAGTTGTCGGATGGCAATGCCGTAATGCTGGCTGCGGAAGGCGGGCAGACTGAAACGACATCCACTGAAATACGAACAGCTGACGAGTTGAAAAAACTGGCGAATGCAAGCGGTGTTGCTAGCTTCAAGCTTATGAATGATGTCGAGACCAGCGAGACGATCACGCTCAACAACGGCAGCAATATCACGCTGGATTTAAACGACTGCAAAATTAAGCATACAAGTCTGAGCCAGCCCCTATTCAACATAACCGGCGGCGCAACGCTGACCGTCAAGGATAAAGAACCAACGGATGATCAACCTATTGGAAGCCCTCAAACGCTGAGTGACCAGGGTCAGAATCTGGCTGCCGAAAATTACGGCAAGAAAGCCGAGCCGGATTACGATTCCAATGGCATTCCGACTGGCCTTACCTACTACGTAACCGAATCGGTCGCAAACGGAACCCGTACAACCGAGACTCTTAAGGCGTATAAGGCTAATATCCTGGGTGCCATCGTGGCGTGCGGCGGCGAAGCTTATGGTTTGAAGCTTGTCAACCTTTTCGACGGTGGTCACTTCAACCTCGAGAGTGGCACACTTACGCAGAAGCAGGGCAATCACGTCGGTAATCTGATCTATGCCGAGAACGGTTCAACTGTTACCATGAACGGCGGCTACATTTGCGGAGCCGATACGGGAGACTCGGGTGCTGGCGCCGGCATCAAGGTGTCAAATTGTAAAGGCAAACGGTCAACTTTTAAAATGACCAACGGTGTAATCGCCGGCAATACTGCTTCCTTGATTATCGACTTTATCCGAACACCTCCCACATTCATCCGCACATGTGCGGATGAATGTGGGAACCCGATACCCTGAGGGCCGGATCGGCCGGCCCCGGGAGATCGGAGGACGGCATGTCCGGAAAGAGGAAGAAGGGTTCCGCGGGAGCGGCCCCGAGGGCCTACGGCAGGCTCACGAGGCACGAGCGGGACACGGTCCAGAGGATGCTGGAGCGCAGGGCCTCGTGCAGGGAGATCGCGAGGGAGCTGGGCAGGTCGCCCTCGACGGTGAGCGCCGAGGTGGCGTCGCACAGGTTCGTGACGGCGCCGAAGGCCAGGCGCGGCGAGCGCGTGGACGCCTCCGCCGACCTGTCGGCGGCCTGCCCGCGCCTGGCCGCGTGGCCGCGCTGCTGCAACGGCTGCGGCCGGTACCGCGCGATCGGCTGCAAGCGCCGCCCCCACGTCTTCTACGAGGCCCGGGCCGCGCAGCTGTGCGCCGACTCGGTCCTCGTCTCGTCCAGGCGCGGGATAGACGCCGACGAGCCCGCCGCGGCGGCCAGGCTGGAGGCCATCAGGGACTGCCTGCGCCGGGGGCTGTCGCCCGAGCAGATGGCGGCGCGCAACGGCGGGCCGGTGGACCTGTCGCCCTCGACCATCTACCGCTGGGTCTCGGCGGGCTACGACGGCATGACGAACATGGAGCTCAGGCGGAAGGTCGGCTACAGGCCGAGGAAGCGCGCCGCCGGCCGGGCGGCCACGCGCCACTCCGCCCGCAGGTCATACGCCGCGTTCCTCGCCCTCGGGGAGGACGCGTGCGCCGCGGCCTGGGAGATGGACACCGTCGAGGGCGCCCGGGAGGACTCCGCCTGCCTGCTCACGCTGCTGCACCGCCCCAGCAGGCTGCAGCTCGCGCTGCCGCTGAAGGAGAAGACCGCCGGGTGCGTCGCGGACGCCCTGGAGGGCGTCCGGGCGGTCCTCGGCGCCGACGGGACGCGCCGCGTGTTCCGCGCCGTCCTCACCGACAACGGCGCCGAGTTCTCCGACGAGGCGGCGGTCGCGGCGCTGTTCGGCGAGGGGCCGGGCGAGACGAGGCTGTTCTACTGCGATCCGAGGCGCAGCGACCAGAAGGGCGCCTGCGAGCGCAACCACGTCGAGATCAGGAAGCTGCTGCCCAAGGGCGCCGGAATCAGGTTCGACCGGCTCGCCCCGGCCGACCTGGCGCTGGCCATGTCGCACGTGAACTCCGAGCCCCGCGGCGCGCTCGGCTTCGCGACGCCCGCGCGCGCCTTCAGGGCGATGCTCGGGGAGGACGCGGCGGCGCTGCTGGACGCCTACGGCGTGGAGGACGTGGCGCTCGTCGATCTCGACCTGACGCCGGGGCTCATCGAGAGGGCGCGCGCCGAGAGGGGCGATGCCCCGCTGGCCTAGCCTAGAAGGAAAAACGGAATAGACGGACCGACCGTCCGGCTGAGTCTGGGAAGAGGTGCCGGGCGGCGGGCGGAGCATGGCCACCGGACCCATCGAAACACATCTCCACCGTTCCTTCAACTGGGAAAATGCCGCCCCCGGACCCCAGCAGGGGCCGCGGGGCCGTTCAGCTAACTGCGGGAATGGCCTATTTGCTCAATGTGTTCGGCTGAGATCGGAAATCAACCAATTTTATGTCTCTAGATTAGTCCGAGTTTTGACTATCGTCAACAGGCTCTCCGCACATGCTTGCACTTTTATGACCTATCGACAGAAAAAGACCACCGGCGCGGGGGCGGCGCCAGCGGTCACGTGAAAATCGGGTTTTATTGCCTGTTAAGCGGCGACGGCCTCATAGACCGTAGCGCCCGAGAAGCTGTCATGCAGGCTCTTGCCGGCAATCCACGGCAGCTCGACGACCTCGCAGACCGTGTTGACCAGCTCGGAGCAGTCAGTAAAGTGGCCCTTGTCGTTGAGGGCCTCGCAATCCTGAACACGCCAATAGCCATCGGTGTGCGTGATGTAGTACTCGTGATCGTCAATCGTCACAAAAGCGCGCGTCTTGGAACGCAGCAGCTTCAGAAATCCTTCGAAGTCGGTCTCGACGACATCTCCAGCCTGGAACATGATGTTACCTCCTGGCTCGGCGCCACCACGGCGCATTGATAAACGTTGGTACTCCTTTAGTAAAACCTTTATCAGAGGTTATGCGTTCGTCATTTAGGCAAGTGGTAAAAAACCGCAGGGTAGACGGGATAAAACGTTTAACCATCCCATTTGTTTGTCACATTTTGAAGGTACTTTTATGCAAACCTACTTTCCCAATTGGAATCTATCCTTTTGGCCGGGTAATTGACCGTCTACCGTTTGAGCCCGACGGGTATGAACGGGGCATCTGCAACGCCACCGCAAGGAGACACCATGGAGACTATCGAAGCACTCATCCACCGTCGCAGCTGCCGCAAATACAGCGATCGTCCCGTCGAGGCCGAAAAGCTTGCACGTATTATCGAAGCCGGCCAATATGCACCGAGCGGCATGGGCCGCCAGCCGGTGACATTTGTCGCCGTCACCGACCCCGTGACCGTCGAGCGTCTCTCACAGCTCAACGCCCAGGTCATGGGCAGCAACAGCGACCCCTTCTATGGCGTCAAGACCGTTGTGGTGGTGCTGGTCGACCGCAGTGTGCCCACGCATCTGGAAGACGGCTCGCTCGCCATGGGCAACTTGCTCAACGCCGCCTATGCACTGGGTGTCGATTCGTGCTGGATTCACCGCGCGCATGAGGTCTTTGACTCGCCCGAGGGCCTGGAGCTGCTGGCCAGCTGGGGCCTGCCCGCCGACGGCAGCCTGCGCGGTGTCGGTAACTGCATTCTGGGCTATGCCGAGGACACGCTACCCGAGCCCAAACCCCGCCGCGACAACGTCGTCTACGTAAGGTAACCCAGGAGCGTCATAGGGGTAGCTAATTTGGGACGGGGCTATTTTAGCCACCCCACTCGCAACTTATATTGACATCGCCGTTGTCGTCGTTTCGTTCGTGTGAGTCGTTTCGGCTTCGCTGCCTTGTTCGTCCTCGTCCTTTTGCGCATCGGCGATGGTGGAGGCCGCCGCGACGATGCCGCGCTGAGGTGCGACGCCCGTCTGGGTCTGAGCGCCCTCGACAACTTCTGTGCCTGCATGCGCGAGCTCGGGCGATTTAAACACCGCGTCCAAGTTGGCGCCACCGCCGGCGTAGCCAAGCGCAGCGAGTGCGATGACGATCACTGCAACGACGGCCACGATCGGCACATAACGATGCCAACCAGCAGGATTGAGCCCACTGCGGCGAGCCGCCCCGCGGCTGATGTAACCAAGCGTGCCGTCGTGCTTGAGCTTTGAGCCCACCACGCGTTTGCGGCCCCACAGCGAGGACTCTGCCTGCATTGCCAAGCGGGCGCTTGCCGAAGGGTAGCCGTATTTAGTGCGCTTGAACGAGCCATCAAACCCCGAGGCGTGTTTGCCCCACGTCACCGATGTTGTGCGTCGGTTGACCGGCGCGGCACTCCGCCTTCTGCGGCTCGGTTTTGTAGTCTCAGCCATACGCCCCCGCACGCCGTAACCAAATCGAAACAATAACGCTTTGGACTGTAGCACACGCGTCGCGCGCGGTCACGGGCGCCTCGCTCAACGGTCATCGTCCTTCAGCAAGCGCCACAGCGTTGTACGGCTTATGCCCAGCACCTCCGCCGCACGGGTTCGGTTGCCGTGGAGATGATCTACAACCAGATGCGCGATATCTCGCTCGGTATCGGCCAGCGGTCGCAGGATATACAGGTCGCTTTCGAGTGTCGGGGCACCAAAGGTTGCGGTCTTAATCACGTCCTCTTGGGCGAGCACTTCCTCCGCCACAGCGCGGTCCACCGTGCCCGCCCCCACCAATATATACAGTCGTTCCGAGACCTCGCGGAGCTGCAGATAATTGCGCGGCCAGCGGTAAGCATCGAGCGTCTTCGTCGCCGCGGCAGACAGCGTGGGCGCTGCCGTCCCAAATGCGTTAGCGAGATATTCCAAATAGCGCGCAACCTTCGTCGACGCGGCTCCCTGCTCGGCGATTGCCGGCGCCACGCTCACCGCACAGGCGAAGCGCTCGGTCACAAAGGCGGCTTGATCACTTTCGCTGCCGCCCGGCATGTCATTCGCCGTCAGCACCACATGGCAGCGCGTCGCCAACGCGGTGTCGGCCATCGTGGAGACCAGCTCGCGGAGGCGCTGGGGGCCAACCGCGTTCCAGCCCTCAATGCAAAGGGTCAGCCCCGTTTGGAACAGCGGCGATTCGGCGCTTTTGAGCACATGGCGCCAACCACGCTCGGTGAGCTCATCGAGCGCAACGGAAACAAAGGGCTGATCGGCAAAAGGACCGTCCAGATAGAGGCGCTTGGCGATCTCGACCTGACCCGCTCCCAGCTCGCCCTCGAGCATAAGGGGCACACCGCGCGCGTAGCTCTCGGCAACCGGCGCAGCCACCGAGGCCGCCCCCTCAACGATGCCGTACGCACTCGATTCGTAGCGGGCCTCAACTTCGTCGGCGTTGAGCCACTCGATGCCCGCATGCGCCGCGGCGCCGCGCACCTCGCGGACCACGACGACCCAAAGGCCCCCGCCCTCTTTGTCGGTGGGGCGAACGGTCAGGCTCAGGCGCGTACCCGCACGCCCCATAACCAGACGCGCGCCGTCTCCTATACGGTCGAGGCGCTCAGCGACAAAAGCCGCCACATCCCGCTCAAGCGCCGCGTCATTCATGGTCGAGATCGCGACGTCCCCACGCGCATCGATTGCCAATGCCGAGGCCCCGGCAGCAGCCAGGGCCTCGGTCAAGATGTTCAGCTTGGCATCGCTATCCATGATTTGCCCCTGTCCGCGGCGACGTGCAACCGCCGACGGTCGCACGACCGAGTGTTTCAAAATTGAACGATATTGCTCACCAAACACTATAGGGCAGAAAGCGCCGTCCTGCGAGTATAGGTGTTGCCCCGCATCGCCATCCTGGCGGGGCGATAAGAGCTCTTCGGGACTTATAAACCTGCGGACAAGCCATACCCGCAAGAGCTCCTATCGCTCCACCGTGAGAATGCGGTCACCAGCACGCAGCACGCAAATAAGCTACTTCTCTACCAGATTCCCAGCACGTGCTGCATTCCCAAACTCATGCACGCAATGCCAATCCAGCAGCAAAAGCCCAGCGCGATGGGCTTGCCGCCCTTTTTGACCAGCTCGACGATATCGGTATTAAAACCAATAGCCGCCATGGCCATCACGATAAAGAACTTCGACAACTCCTTGATGGGCGCCGTAATGGATGCAGGAAGCTGAAGCACCGTAGTGATCACGCTCGCCAGCACAAAGAACAGCACAAACATGGGAAACGCGCGTTTAAGCGAGAACGTGCTTTTGGCGTCGCCGCCGGCCTTGCGCGCCAGATGCATCTGCCAGCATGCGAGGACCAACGTGATGGGGATAATGGCCAGCGTTCTGGTGAGCTTGACCACCGTGGCGCTCTCGAGCACATTGGCGCCGGGATGCATGCTGTCCCAAGCGCTCGCCGCAGCCGTTACGGACGAGGTGTCGTTGATGGCGGTACCGGCAAACAGGCCAAAGCCCTCGTTGGTCAGCCCGAGCATGCCGCCGAGCGTCGGAAACACGAGCGCCGCGATAACGTTAAACAGGAAGATGACCGAAATAGCCTGGGCAGTCTCGCGATCGTCGGCATCGATGACGGGTGCGGTCGCGGCGATGGCAGAACCGCCGCAAATCGACGAACCCACACCCACAAGCGTCGCGATCTTACCTGGCACGTTCATAACGCGGCAGAGCACAAAGGCGATGACAAGCGAGGTTGAGATTGTCGCCACGATAATCGGCAGCGACTGGGCGCCCTTGGACAGAATCTGGGAGAGGTTCATGCCAAAGCCAAGCAGGATAACCGCGTACTGCAAGACTTTTTTGGACGTATAGGTGACGCCGGCGGCGAGCTGTTCGCGACGATTCTTGGGAAAGACGAGCGCCAGGACCATGCCAAAGAGGATGGCAAATACCGGACCGCCGACCACCTCAATTTGTTTGCCGAGCAACGTCGCGGGGATAGCGATGATCAGGCAGAACAAGACGCCCTTCCAGCGCTCGCGTACGATATTCGCCAGTTGCATATGGGATTCCTTCTTTCTATTTCACGTTTGCGACGGCTTATGATACGGCAACATCGAGCACAGTCTCGCGCAAACAAAAACTAAGATGCCGCAATAGTTCTCGGGCGACAGTCGAATTACTCACCGCGGAGAGCTGATTCGCGGCATAATAAACAACTGACATATGAGTTTGATAGAACGGTTGCGAGGCACTATGGAAGAATCGATGCACGTCGGCGAGCAAGAAACAAGCCTACAAGACCAGTCCTACCACACCATTCGACGCAAAATCGTCTACCTGGACTACAAGCCGGGCGAAAAGCTCGGCGTCAAGCAGCTTTGCGACGACCTGGATATGGGGCGCACCCCTGTGCGCGAGGCTCTGGTGCGTCTGGCGCAAGAGGGCCTGGTGCGTACCGTGCCCCAAAGTGGCACCTATGTCTCACCCATCAACCTCACCCTTGCCGAGAGTGCCTGCTACATTCGCGAGCATCTGGAAAAGCAGGTGATCGTGGAGTGCTGTGCGCGCGCCACGTCGGCCGGCATCGAGCAGCTCGACCGCGCCATCGCGCTGCAGGAAAAGGCCATGGCCGAAGAGGATCGCATCGGCTTCTTTTTGAGCGACAACCTCATGCATCACATGATTTTTAGCATCGCATGTCGCAGCACCGTGTGGTCGTGGCTCGAAGAGACCAATGCCGACCTGGAGCGCTTCCGCTGGCTGCGCGCCGCCACGCAGGTTCTCGACAATCAGGACATCGTGAACGAGCACAAGCAGATTCGCCGCGCTATCGCCGGTCGCGACCCCATCGAAGCGAGCTTTTTGGTCAGCAAGCACCTGCACATGATGTTCCGCAACCAAACCGAGGTTCTGGACCAGTTCCCCGAGTACTTCGAGACCAGCAAGCTCCGCTAACCTGCCAAAAAGAGACAGGTTCATTTTGGCAGGTTTTATCTGGTCAAATGCAAAAAAGGCCCGGATCCGTCTTGATGCGGAGCCGGGCCTTAGTCGCTAGAACGGCGGAACCAATTACTCTACCGTGACGCTTTTCGCCAGGTTACGGGGCTGGTCGACGTCGCAGCCGCGCAGGATGGCGACCTCGCGGGCGAGCAGCTGCAGCGGGACGCTCGCCGTGATGGGGCTGAACACGTCGCGCACTGCCGGCACGCGAATAATGCAGTCGGCGATCTTGTTGATCTCCTCATCGCCCTCGGTGGCAACAACGATGACCTTGGCACCGCGCGCCTTGCACTCCATAAGGTTCGACACGGTCTTGTCGTAGGTGGCACTCTTGGTGGCCACGGCGATGACGGGGAAGCCCGGGTCGATCAGGGCAATGGGGCCGTGCTTCATCTCGCCGGCGGCGTAGGCCTCGGCATGCAGGTAGCTGACCTCCTTGAGCTTGAGCGCGCCCTCGTAGGAAATAGCGGCGCCCATGCCACGGCCCACGAACAGTGCGGACTGTGCGTCCTTGCACAGCAGGGCGGCCTCATGCACAGCTTCGGTCTGGGTATCCAAAATCCATTGGATCTGCTCGGCCGTATCGGAAAGCTCGCGGAACAGCATGCGCGCCTGCTTAGTGGTCAGACGGTACTTAACCTGCGCCAGCAGCAGGGCCAAAAGCGTGAGGCTCACGACCTGGCCGATGAAGCTCTTGGTCGAGGCTACTGCGATCTCCTTGTTGGCCTTGGTGTAGATGACGCCGTCACTCTCACGCGCCACCGGGCTGCCCACCACGTTGGTGATGCCGAAGACCTTGGCACCCTTGATGCGCGCGTCGCGAATGGCGGCAAGGGTATCGGCCGTCTCACCCGACTGGGACACGGCAACGACAAGTGTCGTCGGCGTGATGATGGGATTGCGATAGCGGAACTCGCTGGCCGCCTCAACCTCGGTGGGGATGCGAGCCCAGCCCTCGATAAGGTTCTTGGCAATGAGACCGGCGTGGTAGCTGGTGCCGCAAGCGATCACGTAGACGCGGTCGATGTCGTTGAGCTCCTCGAGCGAAAGGCCCAGCTCGTCGATGTCGAGCTCGCCGGCCGGCGTCATACGACCAACCAGCGTGTCGCGCACGACGCGCGGCTGCTCGTGGATTTCCTTGAGCATAAAGTCGGGATAACCGCCCTTTTCTGCCATGTCCAGGTCCCAGTCGATGTGGGTGACCTTGGGCTCGATAACGTTGCCGGCCTCGTCGGTGTACTCGACGCCTGCGGGCGTGAGCTTGGCAAACTGACCGTCCTCGAGCACCACGACATCGCGGGTGGCGTCGATGAGCGCGATGACATCGGAGGCGACATAGGCGCCGGTCTCGCCCGCGCCGACCACGATCGGGGAATCCTTGCGGGCCACGGCGATCACGCCGGGCTCGTCAGCGCACACGGCGGCCAGACCATAGGCACCGACCACGTGGGTGCAAGCCTCGCGCACGGAGGCCATCAGGTCGTGCGTCTCGGCATAAGCCTCTTCGATCAGATGCGCAAAGACCTCGGTATCGGTCTCGCTCTTAAAGTGGTGGCCGCGGCCCTCCAGTTCTTCGCGCAGCTCGGCGAAGTTCTCGATGATGCCGTTGTGGACGATGGCGATACGACCGTCGCAGCTGGTGTGGGGGTGAGCGTTAACGACGGAGGGCTTGCCGTGGGTGGCCCAACGGGTGTGGCCGATACCGCAGGTAGCGTCGCTGTCGATGTTGGAAAGCTCGCTCTCCAGGCCCGCGACCTTGCCCACGCGGCGGATGACGTCGAGGTGCGCCGCGGCGCCCTCGCCCACCTCGAGCGCGATGCCCGAGGAGTCATAGCCGCGATACTCCATACGCTTGAGGCCCGTGACCAGGATGTTCTTTGCAATATCAGAGCCGGTGTAGCCGACGATTCCGCACATAAGATAAATCCCTTCGTTCGCGTGACTGCAAGACGTCCACGCACAAGGGGCGCTGAGACGTACAACGTTCGAGTATTGTACTCACGCAAGCGCAAGCTGATATACCAGAAGTGGTATCTCAACTTAGATACCACCCGATGTACACACGTCCAGCCGGTCCAAACCACCACAATGGGGACAGGCACCTTTGTGGTGGTCGCGCTGGCAACGGCGTTTACGCAGATAGAACATGCCAAAATAAACCTGTCCCTTTTTGGTAGGTTTGGGATGCTACAATCTGGCTTGTACTTGAAACGCATCAAAGGGGCCGCTATGGCAAAGGTAAAAATCAGCGACGTCGCGCGCGAGGCCGGGGTTTCGTTGGGCACGGTTTCCAACGCGCTCAACCACCCCGAAAAGCTGCGCCCCGAGACCCTCAAGCTCATTAACGAGACCATCAATCGCCTGGGCTACCTGCCCAATCAAAGCGCCCGTCAGCTCGCGGGCGGCGCCACCAAGTCCTTTGGCCTGGTGCTCCCCCGTCTCGATCACGGCTTTTCGCTCCAAATCGCCAGCGGCGCCCACAACGAGGCCCGCAAGCACGGCTACGACTTGCTCATCGCCAACGCCGATAACGACGATATTCTCCAGGACCATTACCTGCGCTACTTTATGGGCACCCAGATGTCCGGCGTCATGGTTCAGCCCATGGCATCCCCCGACTGGCACCCCGCCATGACCAAGATGCCCGTGCCGATCGTCCATCTGGACATCCATTGCTCCGAGCCCGGCTACTACGTAGCGGCCGACAACGAGGCCCAGGGTCGCATCATTGCCGAACTTGCCATCGCCCGCGGCGCGCACCATATTGTCGTCGTCGGCCGAGCAGCATTTATGCAACTCACCCTGCGCGTCCTTGGCATTCATAAAGCGCTCGCTCTACACCCCGATATCAAGATCGAAGTCATCGACGCCGGCGAATGGAATACCGCTGCCGACGGCTACGGCATCGGTGCTCAAATCGCCGAGCGCCCCGCGGACGAACGTCCCGATTTTGTCGTCGGTCTGACCGACGTGCTGGCCTCGGGCGTCATCTCGGCGCTGGTCGACAAAGGCATCGCCGTCCCCGGGCAAGTACGCGTAGCAGGTTGCGATGGCAACCCACTCGCTTGGAGCGGATCGGTCCCGCTCACTACGGTAGCGCCCCCGGGCTACGAGATTGGCCGCAAGGGCGTTCAATTGCTCATGGAGCAAATTGAGAACAAGGCCCCGGCAAAGACCAAGCACGTCCACATCGGCTCTGCCGCGCGCACCGTCACCGCGGTCACGGCCATCGAGGACATCAACCGCCAAGAACTCGTGCGGCCGTTCCTGCTGGAACGCGCCAGCACCCAGGCAAGCAGCCAGACCGACGCCACGGCCATCAACCTCGGTGCGTATCTATAGCACGCCCGCAAGTATGCTAAGTCGCCGCTTAAGCAAAAGGGGCCCGACCATTGCCGGGCCCCTTTTGCTTAAGCGCAAACGTGAGCAATCGCTCGTTTTAACGCCGCAATTTTCTAGCGCACAGCCTTGATTGCCGCCGCCAGATCGAACAGCGTATCGAGCACGGCCTCGCAGCCATCCACCACGTCCTGCGGCAGCGGCACGATATCGGGGACGGCAAAGACATGGCAGCCGGCCGTAATGCCCGAGACGCAGCCGTTGCGCGAATCCTCGACCACGGCACATTCCTCGGGAGCAAAGCCCGCGCGCTCGCAAGCGAGCAGATACATCTCGGGGTCGGGCTTGCCGTGCACGACGTCCTCGCCACACGTTACCGTTTCAAACTTGTCAAAGAGGCCAACCATCTTAAGGTTGCGCTCGGCCGTAACGAGGCGCGACGACGTCGCTAGACCAACGTGATAGCCCGCAGCCAGCAGCTCGTCTAGGCACTCGGCGGCGCCGGCCTTAAGTTCCAGTTCGGTCTTGACCATCTCGTCGCGAATCTCCTTGTGGCGACGATAGATCGCCTCGGTGGTTTCGTGGCTGCCATAATGCTTATCGAGGATATCCATAACATCGGGCAGCGTGCGGCCGATAAACTGATGGATCAGCGCTTCATCAATCGCGAGCCCCAGCTCAGCGGCGCCTGCCTTCCAGGCCTTAATCCCCAAACGCTCGGTATCGACCAGCGTTCCATCCATGTCAAAAATAACAGCCTTGATCATATCGGTCCCCTCACCGGATTGTGTTACTGCCACTCTACCGCACTTTACAAACTTGTATATAACGTATATAGCATATTGCACTTTCGTTACATAGATAGAAGTCTTATGGCAAGTAACGCATTAGAATTATAGTTTTCGACCGAGTACTCAACGATAAGGATCGTTTCATGATTTTAGACACCACGGCACCCGCAGAGGAGCTTCAAGACAAGCTATCGGCGCTCGAACAGCTGCTTTTGGCATACGGGCGCGTGGCTATCGGGTTTTCCGGCGGCGTTGACAGCAGTTTTTTGGCCGCCGTATGCGCCCGCATCATGCCTACCAATACCCTCCTCGTCCATCTCACCACGCCGCTCATCGGCACGCCCGAGCAGGCTTCGTTTGAGCAGTCCGTTGATGGGCAGGCCAATGAGGGGCCGCATTTTAAGCTCCCCGTGCTCAATCTTTCGGTGGATCAGCTGCAGCTCCCCCAAGTAGCCTGCAACGATGCCAATCGCTGCTACCACTGCAAGCACGCCGGCTTTACCGCCATCGTCAACCACGCCAAGTCGCTCGGCTTTCCCACCGTCATCGATGGCAGTAATGCAAGCGATCGCGGTGACTACCGCCCTGGCATGCGTGCGGCAGAAGAGCTCGGCGTACGCTCACCCCTTATGGAGGTCGGCTTTACCAAGGACGAAGAGCGCGAGCTGCTGCGCGCATGGGGCTATCCCGTTTGGAACCTGCCGGCGGGAGCATGTCTTGCCACCCGCGTCCCCACGGGCGAGGCGCTTACGCGCGAGAAGGTCGATTTAATCCGCGCCTGCGAGGATTACCTGCACGATCTTGATCTGGCACAGGTACGCGCGCGCTTGATCGGCGGCTGCATGCATATCGAGGCCGCACCCGCAGATGTCGCCAAGATTGCTGCCCTCGGTGGCAACGCCGTCGATGCCGAGGGCAAAACCCCGCTGCCCGCCGTTATCGAGTCCGCGCTGCGCGAGCTGGGCTGCGACCATATCTCCCCCGAGGTCACCCCCTACATCCACGGCAACATGAATCTTTAGGTTACGCCGTTTTACAACCTGCCAAAAAGGGACAGGTTTATTTTGGTAGGTTTTATCTGGGGAAACGCAAACAGGGCCGCGACACCCATATGGCGTCGTGGCCCTTTTCCTTGGAGAAGGATCGATTGATTGAACGGGACGACCGTTCTAGTCTTCGAGTCCGCTATTGATGAGCTCCGCAATTTCAACGGGATCGGTGCTCGCGCGCACCTTGTCACGGAAGCCGGCGTCCATCAGCA
>URJD01000030.1 GCA_900548075.1 uncultured Collinsella sp. | reverse complement strand
GCATGAGCGGAGCGCAATGGGCACCGGGGCGCGTCGCAATCCCCCACCCTTGCATAAGCGCGTCCGAGATCTCGGCAGAGTCGATATCGCCCACGTTGAGCGAGACGATCGCCGAGCGCACAGGCTGGTCAAACGCACCGTAGAGCGCAATGCCGGGGATTTCGCGAACGCCGGCGAGGAAGCGCTCGGCAAGCGCGCGCTCATGCGCCGCAATCGCCTCGACCCCGCCCTGGGCCTCGATAAAGTCGAGACCTGCGGAAAGTCCCGCGATGCCGTGACCGTTGAGCGTGCCCGCCTCAAGGCGCGTGGGCCACTCGAGCGGCTGCAGTGCATCGAAGCTGTGCACGCCCGTGCCGCCCATGGCCCACGGAGCCACGTCAACGCCCTCCGCCACGGCCAAGCCGCCGGTGCCCTGTGGACCCATGAGCCCCTTGTGGCCGGTAAAGCACACGACGTCGAGGCCCATAGCCCGCATATCGACATGCATCGCGCCGGCAGACTGCGAAGCATCGACGATCAACAGCGCGCCGGCCGCATGCGCGATGGCAGCCACGCGCGCAATGTCGACCGCGTTGCCGGTCACATTGGAGGCGTGCGTCACAACCACGGCACGCGTGCCCGGCGTGACCAACCGCCCGAGCTCGTCGTAGTCGAGCGCGCCGTTCGCGTCGCAGCCCGCATGCTCAACGGTCACACCCCGCTCAGCCGCAAGACGATTAAGCGGACGCAGCACTGAGTTGTGCTCAAGCACCGTCGTGACCACGCGGTCGCCGGGACGCACCACGCCGTTGATGGCGGTGTTGAGCGCCGCCGTCGAGTTAGGTGCAAAGCACACATGGTCAGCGCGCGGGCATCCCAGCAGGCGCGCAAGCTTGGCGCGGCAACCATGAATCGTACGCGCGGCATCGAGCGCACCCGAGGTGGCACCGCGCCCGGCATTGCCGAGCGAGCACATCGCCTGCGTCACGGCATCGATGACCGCCTGCGGCTTGTACATGGTCGTCGCCGCGTTATCCAGGTAGATCATCGCACGACCTCCCACATATCGATCACGGTATAGCCCTCGGTGGGAACACCCGCCTCGGCGAGTTCGCCGCGCAGCAGTTCCTCATCGGCAGGCAGCGCCTTCCACGCCAAACCGCAGCCGGCAGCGACCTCCCCGGGCACAGGAATCGTTCGCCCGGGAAGGCCGCGCTCGATGCACAGGGACTCGCAGCCCATGGCGGCCGCCGTGGTGGGAAACGTGATGACAAGCGCCGGGCGCTTCTCCCTCATGGCAACTCCAACCAATACGCTACGGGCGCACGACGCGCACGGCCTGCTCCATCTTCTCCACGATCACGTACATGTTGGTGACCTCGCCCACCGCAAGCTGGTCTTTAATGCCATAGTGGTCGAGGCAGGTACCGCAGGTGAGAATCTCGACACCCTGCTCGGCCAGGCCCTTCAGATCATCGAGCACCGGCGAGCCCTCGACGGTGAGCTTGGCGCCGCCGTTGTAGAACAGCATGGTCGCGGGCAGCTCCTCCTGCTGCGTCACGGCAAAGATGAAGGCCTTCATGAGCTTGTGGCCCAGCTCGTCGTCGCCACGGCCCATGCAATCGGTGTAGACAGAAATGACAAGTTTGCCCTTGCCGGCGCTGGCATCACAGAAGGCAGCACCATCCTGCTCGGGATCGGCCACGGCAACGGCGCCAGAGGTCGCCACGGTCACGTGCCACTCGGCGTCAGAAACCTTCTCGACCGAGGCCGTGCAGCCCTTCTCCTGCGCCATCTTGGAGATGTTCTTGACGGCGGTCTCGTTATCGACCGAGGTCACGACGGTGCCCTCGCCATCGAGCTGCTTCAGGGCTTTGAGCGTCTTGACGACGGGCAGCGGGCAGGCATCGCCCATGGCATTGACATCAATCTTGGTAGACATAGCTTTTCCTTTCGAAAGAACCGTTCTGGAGAACGGCAAACAGTTACATAAACGTGCGGGCTAGCGAACAACGTGGACGGCAGGACCGCCTGGCACCGCCTCGCACACGCGCCCGACAACGGCGGCGATGCGCCCCTCGGCATGCAGACGGCGCGCAAGCTCATCCACATCGACAGCAGGTGCCGCGATAAGCAGGCCACCAGACGTCTGTGGATCGTACAGCGCGTCGAGCATGCCCGGCTCCAGGTCCTCGTCGGCAGCCACGCGCGGGCCAAAGAAGTCCTGGTTGCGGTAGGTGCCGGCAGGAATAATACCAAGGCGTGCCATGTCGAGCACTTGGTCAAAGAGCGGCACCGCCCCAGACGCAAGCTCAACCTGCACACCCGAGCCCTCGGCCATCTCGCATGCATGCCCGATCAGGCCAAAGCCCGTGACATCGGTGCAGCCGTGAAGCTCAAGTCCCTCGGCCAGACGAATCGGCGCCTCGTTGAGGGTGCGCATCGAGTCAAACACGGCTGCGGCCTCGTCCTGCTCGATGAGCTCACCCTTAATGGCCGTGGTGATGATGCCCGAGCCGACCGCCTTGGTCAGCAGTAACGCATCGCCCACGCGCGCGCCGCTGTTGGCGAGCATACGGTCGAGCTCAACAAGGCCGCTCACGGACAGGCCGTACTTGGGCTCGTCGTCGTTGATGGTGTGGCCGCCCGCGATGGTGCAGCCAGCCTCGACGCACTTGTCGGCGCCACCCGCCAAAATCTGCCCGGCAACCTCAACGCCCAGGCAACTGGGTATGCAGAGCAGGTTCATGGCATGGCTCGGCCGCCCGCCCATGGCATAGATGTCCGACAGCGAGTTGGCCGCGGCGATCTGGCCAAACAGGAACGGGTCGTCGACCATCGGCGGGAAGAAGTCGATGGACTGCACGAGGCCCAGGTTATCGCCAACGCGAAAGACGCTCGCGTCGTCGGAGGTATCGAACCCCACGAGCAGGTTGTCGTTATGCACATTGGGTAAGTCGCCCAGGACCTGGGCGAGGGCTCCGGGAGCCAACTTAGCGGCTCAACCGCTCGCGGCCGTCATGGACGTGAGCCTCATGGTGTCCTTAGCCATACGAACCCCCTTCCAACAAATCAACGACTTTAAGTATACGCGCCAGGCACGCTTCCCAAGAGACCGCCGACGGCTCGAACGTCGAAAGCGGCGCCGCAAGCGCCTGCGCGATAGCATCTGCCAGTGCGCGCTCAAACAACGGAAGGTCGGCCGCCACGGGCGTGTCGACATCCGTCATACGCGGCGACGCCACCCACGTCACGGGAGCACCGTGAAGCATCGCCTCCATCCAGGGACGAACGCCGGGCAAATCGGTCGCCACAACTTTGCAGCCGCACGCGAGGGCCTCGATCGTCACGAGCGGCAGACCCTCGTAAAACGAAGGCAGCACAAAGACGTCGGAACTGCGGTAGGCACGCACGAGCCCATCGCTATCCAGGCGCCCCGCCAGCGTCACCGGCACATCCGAGGCCGCGGTCAAGCGCTCGATACGCGCGTACTCGGCATCGTCCCCGCGGCCGCCCACAAGTACCAAGCCAGATGGGCGGACGCCATCGTCAATCGGCAATGACACAGCTCGAACCAGCGACTCGACGCCCTTTTTAAAGCAAATCTTGCCCACGTACACAAGCGATCCCGGCTGCCTCGCCACGCTTGCATCGCGGCAGAAGACGCGATGGTCGTAGCCCGTCCCAATCACGTGGATACGATCGGCATCGACGCCGCACACCAGGCCAATCTGCTCAGCCTGCTCAGCATGGAGTGCAAAGACGGCATCGAGCCGACGAACCGCACTTACGATGCGATCGCGTTCGAGCGTATGCGAACGCAGCTGGCGCAGGTCGGTCGAATGACACACGGCAACAACCGGCACGCCTCGGACGCACTCGCGCGCCAATGCGGTCACCAGATACAGGTGATGGCAGAGCACCAGATCGGGCCGAAACTCAGCCACCGCTCGATCGATTGCAGCAGCAAATGCCCGCTCAAATGCCTTGAGCATCGAAGGCGTCAGATCACGATAGCGTGTGGAGGGATAGGGCATGACATCGGACATGCCACAGATGGGAAACGGCAGCTCGGGCGACTCGAACGGTACGGCAAACACGGCAGCACGCCGGTCCAGCTCGCCTTGGGTATCAGCCGGTGCCGCGCCGCAAAGCACGGCGGCGCGATGCCCCGTCTCGATCTGCTCGCGTACGAGCGCGGCAAGGTAGGTGCCGCTGCCAGTGCTATCTGGTTTTTGTGCCGAGATATTGAGGATGCGCATGTCGCGGTACACCCCTAGGCCAAGGCGGCGGCGCGGACAGCCGCGCCGATCGCTCCGGCAAAGCGAGCCTGGGGCGAGGTGGTCACCGGCGACCCCAGTAGCTCGCCCAACCGCTCCACCACGAAGGCGTTCTCGCACAGGCCACCGGTCAGGTAGTACGGGGCGCCCGCGGCCTGTCCGGCCATGGTCGCCACGCGCGAGACCACGCTGTCGATCACGCCACGCGCAATGTTCTCGCGCGGCTCACCGCGACCGATGAGGCTGATGACCTCGCTTTCGGCAAACACGGTGCACATGCTGGATATCTTGGTGGGCTCGCCGGAACGCGCAAGGTCGGCCATCTGCTGCTGAGTAATGCCCAGGCGGTCGGCCATGATCTCCAGAAAGCGCCCCGTGCCGGCAGCGCACTTGTCGTTCATGGCGAACTTTGCCACGCGGCCGCCTTTAAGCTGGATGACCTTGGTGTCCTGGCCGCCCACATCGATCACGGTGCCATGGTCGCCAAACAGACGCACGGCACCGGTACCGTGGCAGGTAATCTCGGTCACGACTTTGTGCGCATAGGGCACGGCGACACGGCCGTAGCCAGTCGCGACCACGCGAACATCGTCGCCCGTCACGTCATAACCCGCCGCCGCCAGTGCCTCGCGCAGCCGCTCGGAAGCATCGACCGAGGAGAACCCGGTTGGCTGCACGCACGTCCACGCCACCGAACCCTCCCCGTCGACCACAGCAGCCTTAGCCGCCGTAGACCCGATATCGATCCCGATCCCTATCATGGCTCTCTCCCAATCTAAACATCAAAGACAGCGGCGCGTTCAGGCGCCTTAGCTCTAGGTTTCTCAGGCGCCTGAGGAAGCTAGAGCGTCTCGATAAAGGCGGCGATGCGGGTCTCAATCTGGCCCATATCGCCATTGCTGTAGTCGGTCTCGATCTTCATGTACGGAATGCCCGCACCCTCGACGGCCTCCTGCATACGAGCGCTCTCAACGTTGAAGGTGTGGCATGCCTGCAGCACGCTCTCCACCACGCCATCCACGTGGTACTTCTCGCACATGGCCAAGGTGTTGTCCATGCGGCCGTCGTTGGGCGTCATGACCGAGCAATTAATGTCCAAGTAGCGATCGGCAATGGCGCGTAGGATATCGGGAGCGTCGGGGTCGATCATCATGGCGGCCGTACGCTCGCCCGAGCAATCGTCCATGCACACGACCACGCCGCCGTTGGACTCGATGGTGCGACCGATCTTGTTGATCACGCCGCCCACCGGGCAACCGGTAATCAGAATGCGCTTAGCATCTGCCGCAACCGGACGCTCGCCCGCGTCGTAGGCCTCTCGTAGCTTGACAACCTTTTGCTCCAGCTGCTGCGTATAAGCCTCGATATCAAAGCTGAACGTACCGGCAAACATAGTGCTCATCAGGTCGACACCGCTCATGGCCGCAGGCTGGTTGGCCTGAAGCGCGAACATATCGAGCTGCGCCGCACGCAGGCGATTGCGACGACGGACGGCGGCGCGCAGGTCGTCATCAGTAATCGTAATGCCGTAGAAGCCCTCGAGCTCCTCCTTGAGCAGGCGGCACTCCTCGTACCAGCCTTCACGCTCGTAGGCGCGATCGCGACCCTGCGGCAGGTGCAGAATGTGCGTACGCTTGAGCTCGTTGAGCAGCTCGTACATCTTCTTCTTGCCGTCGCAGGTGGTCTCACCGATGATCATGTCGCTAAAGTACGTAAACGGGCACTTTTGCGAGTAGGCAAAGCCGTACGCCGACTTGATGAGCGGACAGAGATTTGCCGGCAGCACCTTCTCGGCCTCGGGAATCACCTCGTCGGACGTGCCGCACAGCGCCACGCTCGCAGCCCCCGCGGCATCGATAATCTCGAGCGGCGTGTAGCTGCACAGAAAACCGACCAGGCGATTACCCGCCTGCTTATAATCCTTGACGCGAATAAACGCCGCCTTGCGCTGCTCGTTGAACTCCTCAAACGTGGACGGCAACGGCTGCTCAATTTTTTCCGACATATAACTCCTTAACAAACCTTTTAACCAACCAAGGAAACGGCTTTCCCAGGTGCCCGAGGTTGCCGTGAAAGATGAGCGCCGCATACTTTGGTAGCAAGCGACGGTTTGAACGGCAAGATCGGGTGCCTGGGGAAACCGCCGAGACGGATAGCCCTAAATGGTTTCCAAGAAAGCCTCAATCCTGGTTTGCAGCTGGCCTGCGTCCTCGCCGGCGTAGTCGGTGGTGATATGCATAAACGGAATGCCCGCCTCCTCGGCGGCCTTCTCCACGGCAAACGACTCCATCTCGTAGAGCGTGCAGAACTGCAGCGCCACATCCACGATGCCGTCGGCATGCAGGTCCTTGGCCATCTGGACAATGTCCTTCATACGCTGGTCGTTGGGCGTAAAGACGGCACAGTTGATCCTAAAGTAGCGCTCGGCGATGGCATCAAGCATCTCGTCGACCGTCTCACCGGACTCGTCGACCAGATCCTTGTAGTAGCGCGAACCCGTGCAGGACTCCTCGCCCACCACGACGCCGCCGGCCTTCTCGATGAGGTTGAACAGCTTCCAGTTGGGCACGGCCATGGGCGTGCCGGTGTACAGGATGCGCTTGGTCCCCCTGGGCGCCACGCCCTCGCCGGCCTCGACACGCTGCTCGCACTCAGCCGCCATATCGTTAATGGCTCCGGTCAGACGCGGCGTGTCGTCCATAAAGGCGGCCTGAACGGTCAGCAGGCTGTCGAGACCGCTGATGGGCGCCGGGTCGGCAGCGCGCGTGGCAGCGAGGCGCTGCAGGGCACGGCGCTTCTCATTGACGGCGTGGATGGCGGCCTTCAGACGCTCAGGCGTAATCTTGACGCCGCACTCGTCCTCGATCTTGGCGGCGAGCTTCTTGACCTCGGCCTTCCAGGTCACGAGCGTCGACTCGTCGTGTACGTTGGGAATATCCATGACGTACATGTTCTTTTGCGTTGCAAAGAACTCGTAGGCCTTCTTCTTGCCATCGCAGGTGTTCTCGCCCACCACCAGGTCGCTCGACTCAATGTAGGGGCAGACCTCGCCCAACTTAAAGCCGGCAAAGCTCTTGATAAGCGGGCAGGTATTGCGCGGCAGGTGCTCCTCGACCTTATCGGTTGCCCAATCGGCACCCGAGCACAGACCCACGGGGATACCGTCGCAGGCGAGCACAATTTCCTCGGGCACGTAGACGCAGAACGAACCGACGATCTTGGTGGCCTCGCCGGCCTCCTTCTTGTCGAGCATCTCCTTAATACGGCCGCTGTGGATGTTGGTGGCCACAAAGTCCAGGTAGGACGTGGACTTGGGGCGATTGTTCTGCGTCAGGAACATATCGCCGTACATCTGGCCCACGGCGCCCAGCAGCATATCGTGGTCGGCAAGATTCATGCCGAGGCTCTCCCACATCGGATGGAAATCAAATTCTTCAGCCATGACGGTTCCCCTCTCGAACCAAAAATGAATAGCTACGGTATTGCTGCACGGTGGGTGGCGAAAACCCAGCCGCGCTTAAACCCGGAATTTTGGGGAACCCGCTTTGCAGCTGATTATTTAGTTGTGCGTCGTCTCTCCCGGAGCCGTGAACATACCTGCTCATATGCGGCTCCGAGCCATATACAGGGCGCGCGCGGCAACGCGGCGAATGTATGTCGTCTGCGGCATGTGCGCACCCTCCTTTACAAGTTGAGGTCAACTATATCAACGGTCATCGACTATGCGAACACCGCCGACATGCGTACGACAGCGTCGTGTGCCGTCGTTTAATAAATAATTATCTTAATTGATAAGAGTTTGTCATTCCTCATTCGGTGAGCGGCAAGACAAAGCCGCTGAGGCTTATATCCACGACGGCATTACCCGGCGCTATCGACAAACGAGATGAATCCTACTCGCGTCGAAATGCATGCGCAGGGTCTCCCCCGCTTGCGGCAGCTCGTCGACAGGCACACTCACCTTGTTGACCTTCCACTGCAGACGCGTGGGCGCATCGAAGCGCGGCACGTCCAGCAGCACCAGCCGCTCAAAGCGCGAATCGCTCACACGGGCCACGTGCAAATCATAGCTGTTGCGGCCCCGCTCCGCGCGATTGTCAACATGGAAGTAGCTTGCGCGAATGCCCAGGTACGCCAGATTATCGGGAACCTCGCGACCCACGCTAAAGGTCATGCCCCAATCGAGCGCCTCAACTTCTTGGGGCCCGATCTTGCGCGCACGGCTCGTGTTTTTGCACCCCGTCAGGCGCAGCGCCGCCAGCGTTTGCGGATGACGGACCACATCCTCGACGGAGCCGACCTCCTCAACATGCCCATCGTGCATCACGCAGATGCGCTGGCACAGGCGGCACGCTTCGTCGATGTCGTGGCTCACGTAGAGCACGGTGCGGTTGCACACGTCGAACAGGTCGAGCATGTTCTGCTCGAGCGCGCTCTTAAGATAAGAATCGAGCGCGCTCATGGGCTCGTCGAACATAAAAATGCCCGGATGCGCCGCCACCATGCGAGCAAGCGCCACGCGTTGCTGCTGCCCGCCCGAGAGTCGTGCGGGATAGCGGTCGGCAAAATCGGCCAGACCGAAGATAGCCAGGTAGCGCTCGGCAAGTTGCCTACGCGCGGTGGCGTCGCCCGCATCCTTAACACCGGCGCATACGTTATCGGCCACCGTCATGTTGGGAAACAGCTGATAGTTTTGGAACAACAGGGCGCATTTTCGTTCCTGGGGCGACAGGTTGATGCCCGCCGCCGAGTCAAAAAAGGTCACGCCGTTGACGACGATCTTGCCCTCGTCGGGCGTCTCCACACCGGCGATGCAGCGCAGTGTGCAGCTCTTGCCGCAACCCGAGGCGCCCAGCAGCGCCACACGCTCCTCGCCGGCCCCAAGCTGCATGTCGAGGGTGAACCCCGGATAACGCTTTTTGATATCCAGAACAAGCGACATGGCTTATCGACCTCCCTTTGCGACCGTGTCATCGCGCATGAGCTCGGCCAGCGCCTCGCGATCGATACGCAGCGCATCGCCGCCGACTGGGTCGAGTGAATCGGTCTGGCCGCCCAGCTGCTTGGCCTGCTTGCGCTCCGCGCGGGAAAGGCCCCGCTCGCGATACTTTTGCGAATGCGCGGTGTACATATTGATGAACAGAATGACCAGGAAACTGAACATGATTACGACAACGACCCAAAAGAGCGCCACCGACGTATTGCCGCCCATCCACTCAAAATAGATGGCGATGGGAATGGTCTGCGTAATGCCGGCGTAGTTGCCCGCAAAGAACAGGGTGCAGCCAAACTCGCCCATGGCACGCGCGAAGGCGAGCACCGTGCCGGCGGCGATGGAGGGCCAGCCGAGCGGCATCATAAGCTTGGTGAAGATGCGGCGCTCGGACCATCCCAAGGTTCGCGCGGCGTCGAGCATCTGCGTGTCGAGGCTCTCGAAGGCTCCGAGCGCCGTGCGGTAGACCAGCGGAAACGACACCACGACGGCCGAAATGACCGCCGCGGGCCAGGTAAAGACGATCGAGACGCCGTGCGCGATAAGCCACCGACCGACCCCGGTCGAGCGGCCAAACAGCATAAGCAGTAAAAAGCCACACACCGTAGGCGGCAGCACCATGGGAATCGTAAAGACCGAGTCGAGCAGGCCCTTGATGCGACTCGAGGTACCCATAGTCTTCCACGCGGCGAACAGGCCCAGCGCAAAGGAGATCAGCAGGGCAAGGCCGCTCGTTTTAATGGACACCCAAAACGGGCGATAGTCGATGTCGCCCAAAAAGGAGGCCAGAAAGGTCAAGGGCCCCTGCTCATCCCGCAACGCGACAGACGATGCCTCTACCATTTGAGCGCTATCAAGCCAACGCGCGCCGCCCTTGGCATCACCCGAGGCCGATGAGATCACCACATAACGGTCCCCATCCGCACCGCGCTCGTCAAAGCCATAGGTATACCCGCCGGCATCAAAGGTTGTTTCCGCCGTGACATACCAAGGAAGATCCACGTCCCCCAGCTGCGCACCTCCCATGCAGTTTGCGCTGTCGAGCTTGCAGACGAGGGCTTTGAGACCCGATACGCACTCGTTATCCTGCGGATCCAATCCATATTTCTCGACCGCCTTGGACGATATCCACACCACAACGCGATCGGCAGCAGGCGCCACTACAAGGTCCACGTCCTCGTCAACGGGAAACCGGTAGCCCTCAGGCTGGCCCTCCATGGCACGAGCGGTCCCCTTGGCCAGCCGCTCAAAGCCCTCGATCCCATAGGAAAGCCCATGAGCGGTCGCAGCAACCTGGGCCCCGTCCTCAGCATCCCCAGCAAACGCAAATCCCGGCACCCAGCAAAGCGCGAAGGTCAAAGCACAGGTGACAAGCATGCGGAATCTATTAAGCACGAAAAGCTCCAAGCGGATACAAAGACGGAGTGAAACACAAAACGATGGAATTATCGCGCCAAGCCGCACTACGCGGAAAGCTCAAAGCCGTACTTAGCCCAAATCTTCTGAGCCTTCTTGTTGGTCAGACAGAAGTCGATGAACGCCTTGGCCTCGTCGGCATGCTCGGAGCTCTCGGCAACGGCACCCGGGTACACGATGGGCTTGTGCGAATCCTCGGGGCACACGAAGGCCTCCTCGATGCCGTCGTAGCGGAAGATATCGGAGCTGTAGACAAAACCGGCCACGCAGTCGCCCGTAGAGACGTAAGACGCAGCGGTGCCGACCTTATCGGCCAGGGCCACCTTGTCGGCGATCTCGGGAGCATACTCGCCATCGTCGCCCTCGGTGCCGGTGTAGAGGCCCACGGAGGCCAGGGCCTGGTTGGCATACTTGCCAGCGGGAACGGTCTTGGCGTCGCCAATGGCGATCTTGCCGTCCAGATTCGCGACGTCGGCGATGGCTTCGACCTTGGTGTCGGAGCCATCGGCGCGAATGATCACGAGGTCGTTGACGAACATATCCTCGCGGGTGTCGACGTCGACGAGCTCGGCGGCCTCGGCGTCGTCCATGGTGCCCTTGGAGGCCGTGATGAGCACGTCGACGGCGGCACCGGCGCGCATCTGCTCGACAAGGTCGCCAGACGCCTTAAACTGCGTGTCGGCAAACGCAGTGCCGGTCTGCTCGGTGTAGAGCTCCTGAACCTCGGGCAGAGCTTTCTCGAGCGAGTTGGCGGCAAAGACCTGCAGCTCGACAGCTTTCTTGGAAGATGCCTTAGCAGAACCGGCATCGGATCCGGCCGGTTCGGACGTCTTGTTGCCCGAGCAGCCGGCAAGGCCAAGGCCGGCGGCAGCGGCAGCAGAAAGCGAGACAAAACCGCGGCGAGAAACCATATCGAACATATTCAACCCTTTCGGACCTTGTGCCCGGGCACTCCACCGCGAGCTTTATTCTATAATTAGATTATACTTTCTCGAGAATAGTGATGGTGAGAAATTATTCTCGTCTGAGAATATATCTTCAGATATGACGCCCATCGGCTTCACCTCAGCGTCAAACAAAAAGGCGGAGCAACCGTTCTGGTCGCCCCGCCGCAGGTAAACCGCTTAGTTGGTATGTCCGCCGCCCGCCGTCATTTGGGCCGCATGCTCCAGCTGATCGCTCACGGCCTCCCAGCTTTCGCGGGCTGCTTTCGTGGATCCCGGAAAGTTGATGACAAGCGTATGCCCACGCTGCATGCACACGGCGCGCGAGAGCATGGCGCGGCGCGTCTTGGTCATCGAGTAGGCACGGATTGCCTCGGCGACACCCGGCACATCACGGTCACAGACGGCACGCGTCGCCTCGGGTGTCACGTCGCGCATCGAAAGACCCGTGCCGCCGCAGGTGAGCACGACATTGGCGTGGCACGCATCGGCAGCTTCCACAATGGCATCACCAATCTCGCTAACGTCGTCGCGCACGACCACATGTGAGGCAACCGTCCATCCCTGCGCCTCGATGAGCTCCTCGAGCGCGGCTCCAGCCTCGTCCTGCGCAAGATCGCGCGTATCCGAGCACGTCACGATCGAAATTTTCAACTCCATAGCGTTCCTCCTATAGCACCGTTCCCTCAGGCAGGTCGACGCGCACGACGTCCACGACGTCGCCCGGCTTGAGCTCACACGGCCCTTCGTCAATACGCAGCAGGCAGTTGGCCCGCTGCATCGTGCCGAGCAGCGCCGAATTCTGCGTCTTGGCCTCGGTCACCAACAGCTCACCGGTCTCGGGGTCACGCAAAACCGTGGCGCGATCGAAGAAGCGTCGGTCCTGGCGCTTCTTCACGCAGTGCGTCAATATCGCCTGCTGCACGGGACGCGCACCCTCGGCAAAGCCGCGCATCTTGCGGATCGCCGGACGAGCGAGCATCTCAAAGCCCACATACGCCGCGGCCGGATTGCCTGAAAGCCCCAGGTAGGGCTTACCTCCGAGCAAGCCAAACGTGATGGCCTTGCCGGGACGCATCGAGATGCGGTCAAACAGCACCTCGCCCTCGCGCCGGACGAGCGCCGTCACGAAATCGTAGTCGCCCGCCGAGGCGCCACCGCTCGTAATGACAAAATCGCACTCCTGCACGGCGCGATGCACCAGATCGGCAATCGCCTGCTCATCATCGGGCGCAATGCCGTAGAACACGGGCTCGGCGCCGGCATCGAGCGCCTCGGCCATCAGCGCCGAGGAGTTGGAATCGCGAATCTGACCGCGCGCCGGCACCTTACTCGGTGCGACCAGTTCCGTGCCCAGCGAGATGATGCCCACACGTGGGGCAGCGTGCACCTTCACGCTCGCGTATCCGGCACTTGCCAGCAGACCCGCGCCCGCCGGAGCCACGACCTCGCCGGCGTGCATCACAACATCGCCGGCATGGGCCTCCTCGGCAGCAGAGCGAACGTTCTCCCCCACTTTAGCAGGCGCCGAGAAGCTCACGTGCGAGCCCTCGTTGCCGTCGCCATCGAGCACGTCGACGATCTCGTATTTCACTACGGCATCGGCGCCCTCGGGCACCGGCGCGCCTGTCATGATGCGGACCGTCTCGCCCACTCCGATTGTGCCCTCAAACACATGGCCCGCGGCCTCATGTCCGATAACGTCGAGCGTCACCGGCGCCTCGCCAGACGTCTGCGCCAAGTCCGCCGAGCGCACGGCATATCCGTCCATAGCGCTGTTGGCAAACGGCGAGATGTCGATATCGGCCACCGCGTCCTCGGCCAAGGGAAGACCGGTGGCCTGCCACACGGGACTCTCGACGAGATCGGTCGGAGCAACGTGCGACAGAACAATCGACTGCGCGTCCTCCAGCGGAATGAGCTTCTCTGTCATATGCACCTCTTAATGCCACGGCGCACAACGGGGGCGCCGATTCTTTATGCTTGTCTAAGTATAATCCCCGACGCGCAACCGCGACTTGGCCTGTACCCGCAAATACACCTGTCGGCCGCAAGCCGCGAAACAGAATGGAAACCAACCCATCGGCTCGTCGCGTTTACCGCGTTTTATAATGCTCGTGATGCAACCAAAAAGAGGAACGTATGGCTTTTACCGACAAACCCGAAAGCGCAAACGAGGCGCAGGATCATTCCCAGCCGCTCGACGACGGCGGCTTTTTCTCCCTTAACGACGTCATCATGGCAGGCAGGCATCAGATCACCCGCTCCGAGCATCTCTTAGCTGCCGACACGCGCCGCAACGTCCGCAACCTACTCGCGAGTGCCAAGCTGCTCGTACTCGTCGTCATCGTCTCGCTCGCCATGGGCGTTGCCGCTTGGGCGTTTTTGGCCTCGCTGAATATCGCCACCGATTATCGCGAGCACCATGCGTGGATTTACGCGCTGCTTCCCGTTGTGGGCGTTGCCA
>URJD01000029.1 GCA_900548075.1 uncultured Collinsella sp. | reverse complement strand
TCATGGTCGGCAGCGGCGTGGGCGCGAAAAACGGCATTCTCTTCAAAACGGCGGCCTCGCTTGAAGAGACCGGCCGCACGCAGATCGTTGTGCTCGATAAGACCGGTACCATCACCTTGGGCAACCGCCAAGCCGCTGAGTTCATTCCGGTCGACGGTGTCGATCCGGCAGAACTCGCCGATGCCGCGCAGCTGTCCTCTCTGGCGGATGAGACCCCCGAGGGCCGCTCCATCGTCGTGCTCGCCAAGGAGCAGTTTGGGCTGCGCGGCCGCACACTCGAGGATAAGGGTATGGAGTTCATCCCCTTCACCGCGGCGACCCGCATGTCCGGTGTGAACTACGAGGGCAATGAGATCCGCAAGGGCGCTGCCGATTCCGTGCGCACCTATGTGGAGGCAGCCGGCGGCGTGTTCTCCCAGGAGTGCGACGAGGCCGTCGAGCGCATCGCCAAGGCCGGCGGCACCCCGCTGGTCGTGACCAAGAACTGCCGCGTGCTGGGCGTTGTGTACCTCAAGGACATCATCAAGTCCGGCGTTAAGGAGAAGTTCGCCGACCTGCGCAAGATGGGCATCAAGACCATCATGGTGACGGGCGACAACCCGCTCACCGCCGCGGCAATCGCCGCCGAGGCCGGCGTTGACGACTTCCTGGCCGAGGCCACCCCTGAGGGCAAGCTCGAGAAGATCCGCGAGTTCCAGCGTGAGGGCCACCTGGTCGCCATGACCGGCGACGGCACCAACGACGCGCCGGCGCTGGCGCAGGCGGATGTCGCCGTGGCCATGAACACGGGCACCCAGGCTGCCAAGGAGGCCGGCAATATGGTCGACCTCGACTCCAGCCCCACCAAGCTCATCGAGGTCGTGCGTATCGGCAAGCAGCTGCTCATGACCCGCGGTTCGCTCACGACCTTCTCGGTCGCCAACGACATGGCGAAGTACTTCGCTATCATCCCGGCCCTGTTCTCGCCGATCTACCCGGGCCTTGGCGCGCTCAACATCCTCGGTCTGGCAAGCCCGCTGTCCGCGGTTCTTTCGGCCATCATCTATAACGCGCTCGTTATCGTCGCGCTGATCCCGGCCGCGCTGAAGGGCGTTAAGTACCGCGAGGTGCCGTCCGGACAGCTGCTGATCCACAACCTGCTCGTGTGGGGTCTGGGCGGCATCGTTGCCCCGTTCGTATTCATCAAGCTCATCGACATGCTGCTCGCGTTCTGCGGCATTATGTAAGTGGAGGTTTGTATGTTCAAAGGTGTTGCATCGCGCGCACTGGGCGTGTTCGCGCTGTTTACCGTTGTCTGCGGCCTGGGCTATACGCTCGTCGTGACCGGCATCGCGCAGCTTGCGTTTCCGTACCAGGCGAACGGTTCGCTCATCAAGGTCGACGGCAAGGTTGTGGGCTCCGAGCTCATCGGCCAGAACTTCGAGGATGAGGGCCATATGTGGGGCCGCATCCAGAACGTGTCAATTGTCGAAGGCGACGACGGCGAGCCCATGGCCTACGGCGCTCCGTCCAATTTGTCTCCGGCGAGTGAGGAGTACCGACAGCTTGTGGACGCGCGCGTCGAGAAGATCCGCGCCGCTAACCCCGATGCCGATATGGACGCTGTGCCCGTCGACCTGGTGACGTGTTCGGGGTCCGGCCTCGACCCGGAGATCTCTCCGGATGCCGCCGAGTACCAGGTCCCGCGCCTTGCCAAGGCCACGGGCAAGAGCGAAGGTGAGGTGCGCGAGATCATCGCCCAGTGCACCAAAGGCCGATTCCTGGGCGTCTTCGGCGAGCCCACGGTCAACGTGCTCAAGGTGAACCTTATGCTGGACGGCGCGCTGTAGGTGAGGGAGTGGCGGATGAGGGCGTGACTGACTATCTGAGCCCTCAATTCCACCCCGCCCATCAGTTGCGGTGAAATACGGACTGTTTTGCCTGTCAAAAGCCTCATCTACTCCGTATTCCACCGCAACTTTTTTGTGAGGGTCGGGATTGAAGGTGGGGAGTGCGAGCGAGTGCGATTGCGGCGGATACTGATACGATAGGTACGTTAGCAACTGCCGCCGAGCGGCTCAAACGAAAGGAACCCTGTATGGAGTCTTCCGCCTACCCGATGCTCTTTAGCCCGATCAAGGTCGGTACGACCGAGGTCAAGAACCGCGTCTTTATGCCGCCGGTGTCCACGAACCTGGCCGATCATGGCTATGTGACCGACGACTTGGTCGATCATTACCGTGCCCGTGCCAAGGGCGGCGTGGGCCTCATCATCACCGAGGTCGTGACGGTCGAGCCCACCTATACCTATCTACCGGGTGACATGTGCTGCTACGACGACACGTTTATCCCTGGCTGGGAAAAGCTCGCCGCGGCCGTCCACGAGTATGGCTGCAAGATCATGCCGCAGCTCTTCCACCCCGCCTACATGGCCTTTAACATTCCGGGCACGCCGCGCCTGATCGCTCCGTCCTTTGTGGGCCCGTCCTATGCCCGCGAGGCGCCGCGCCCCATCACGGTCGATGAGATCCACGAGCTCACGCATCAGTTTGGTGACGCTGCTGTGCGCATGCAGAAGGCCGGTGTCGACGGCGTCGAGGTCCATGCGGCACACGCCCACGGCATGCTCGGCGGCTTTTTGACCCCGCTCTATAACAAGCGCACCGACGAGTACGGCGGCTCGCTCGACGCCCGCATGCGCTTCCTGCTCGAGGTCATCGCCGAGATTCGCGAGCGCTGCGGCAAGGACTTTATCATCGACGTCCGTATCTCGGGCGACGAGTACACCGATGGCGGCCTGACCCTCAACGATATGATCTATGTCTCGCGTCGCTTGGAGAAGGCCGGCGTCGACATGATCCACGTGTCGGGCGGCACTACCATCAAGCGCGGCTCCGCCATTCCCGCCGCCGGTACGCAGCAGGCCTCGCACGCCGCCTGCTCGCGCGAGATCAAGAAGCATGTGAATATTCCCGTTGCCACGGTAGGCCGCATCAACGAGGCATGGATTGCCGAGGAACTGATCGAGGACGGCGCCGCCGACATCTGCATGATGGGCCGTGCCAATCTGTGCGATGCCGAGTTCTGCAACAAGGCGGCTGCCGGCAACGCCGACGAGATCCGTCCCTGCATCGGCTGCCTGCGCTGCCTGAACGGCATCATGTTTGGCAAGCGCATCTCCTGCACCGTCAACCCGGACGTGGAGCGCGACGAGGCCGGCTACGAGCTTGCCGCCGAGGCCAAGAACGTGCTCGTTGTGGGCGCTGGTCCTGCGGGCATGGAGGCAGCCTACATTGCCGCCAAGCGCGGTCACAACGTGGTGCTCGTGGACAAGCAGGATGAGCCGGGCGGCGAGATGCGCATTGCGGCCGTTCCGCCGGCAAAGCAGGAGCTCACGCGCGTGATCAAGTATCAGTACCGTCGCCTGGCCGAGGCCGGCGTCACGTGCGTCTTTGGTACCGAGCTTTCGGCCGAGGACATCCAGCGCGACTACGCGGGCTACGAGGTTGTCCTGGCTTATGGCGCCGAACCCATCGCCCCGGCCTTTATGCAGGGATTTAAGCAGGTCATGACGGCTGACGACCTGCTGGGTGGCAAGGCTTTCCCGGGCAAGAAGATCGTCATTGTGGGCGGCGGCACCGTTGGTTGCGAGACGGCCGATTACCTGGCCCCGTTGGTCAACGACCTGTCGCCGGCCAACCGCGATGTCACCGTCATCGAGATGACCAAGACGCTCGCCGCCAACGAGGGCGGCGCCGGCCGCGCGGTGCTCATCACGCGCATGCTCTCCAAGGGTGTTCACGTGCTGACCGAGGCCAAGGTGACCGAGATTACCGAGGACGCTATCAGCTACGAGAAGGACGGCGAGGTCCACACCATCGCCGATGCCGATACGCTGGTGCTTGCCATGGGCTACCGCCCCAATACCAAGCTGGCCGATGACCTTGCCGCTGCCGGCGTTGCCACCCACGTGCTGGGCGATGCCCAGAAGTGCGGCAACATCCGTGATGCCATCGGCGACGGCTACAAGGTCGCCTGCGAGCTGTAGGCTCTTGGCAAATAGGGGAGCGGCCGCCTTGCGGTGACTCAAGCGATAGCCAATCAAAAAAGGCGCCGCGACACATGGATCGTCGCGGCGCCTTTTGTCTGGCGGTTTGTTGGGGGTCGGTGCGCCCCGTGGGCCTTATTGCAGGCTCAAGATCTCCTTGACCTTGGCGATGATGGCCTCGTCGGTGGCGTTGGCAAAGAAGTACTCCTGGAAGTGCTCACCAGCGAGGGCACCCTTCACCAGATCCTGATCGATCTCGCCCAGGACGTCGACGAGCGGACGCATGGTCACAGCGCGCACGCCATCGAGGATCTTCTTGTTGCGCTGCTCGGGCTCAACGCGCTCGGCGGGGTAGCCGTTACCCGAACCAAAGCCAAAGAGCTTCTCGAAGGTGTACTCGAGGTTGAGCTCCTGGCCCCAGCCGTTCTTGAGGGCGAAGGGCATGGCGACGGCATTGCCATCGTTGACCTGGGCAAAGGTGTAGGCATCCAGCGGGTCGGCAACGTGGCCGCACAGCACGCCGGGGAAGGAGTTGCAGGCGAGCATGGCGCCCTCGCCGGTGCCGCATCCGGTCACGACGTAGTCGGCAGCGCCGGAGTTGAGCAGCACGGCGGCAAGAATGCCGTTCTGCACGTAGGTGAGGGGCTTGGAGTCGGCGTCGGCATACATGCCATAGTTAAAGACAGTGTGGCCCATGGGCTCGACAACCTTCTTAAGGGCAGCCTCGATCATGGGGTTCTTGGAGTTCTGAGAATTCTCGTTGATCAGAGCGATCTTCATTTGAGTTAACCTTTCTACCAATTGTTTTCATTTTTTTGTTTCTGCTCGCGGGCGGCGTCTAATCCAACCCGAAGTTGGTTTTGCGGGCGGTGGACGATAAGGTCTGTCGCGAGTTCCGCACGAGCCGGAAAGCACTTAATGTGCTTTCCGTGCGAGCAGGACTGTTTGAGCAGCAGACCTTATCGTCCACCGCCTCGCCCGAATGCCCTATTGCGGCTGTTTGCCGATGTACGCGAGAATGCCGCCGTCCACGTACAGAATGTGCCCGTTGACGAAGTTCGATGCGTCGGAAGCCAGGAACACGGCGGGGCCCTTCAGGTCCTCGGGCGTGCCCCAACGGGCGGCCGGCGTCTTGGCAATGATGAACTGGTCAAACGGATGACGGCTGCCATCGGGTTGCGTCTCGCGCAGCGGTGCGGTCTGCGGGGTAGCGATGTAGCCCGGCCCAATGCCGTTGCACTGGATGTTGGCCTCGCCAAACTCGGAGCAGATGTTCTTGGTGAGCATCTTGAGTCCGCCCTTGGCGGCGGCATAGCCGGCGATGGTCTCGCGGCCGAGCTCGCTCATCATGGAGCAGATGTTGATGATCTTGCCGTGACCCTTGGCGATCATGCCCGGCAGGCAGGCCTTGGACACGATAAACGGGGCATTGAGGTCGATGTCGACGACGCGACGGAAGTCCTCGGCGCTCATGTCGAGCATCGGGGTGCGCTGGATGACGCCGGCGTTGTTGACCAGGATGTCGGGCGTGGTGCCAAAATCGGCCTCGATCTTGGCGATGAGCTCGGCGACGGCGGCCTCATCGGTGACGTCGGCAACATAGCCGTGAGCATCAAAGCCCAGCTCGCGGTAGTGCTTCTCGGCTTCGGCAACCTTGTCGGCGTGACGGGCGTTAAAGGCAATCTTGGCGCCTGCCTCTCCGAGCGCCTCGGCAATGGCCATGCCGATGCCATAGGTGGCGCCGGTCACGAGCGCGACCTTGCCGTCCAGGCGGAAGCTGTCCATAAGATCAGACATAGCAATCCTTCCAAAAGAAACGTTCATCTATATAAGTCTTGCTTTTCATACAAGGTCAGTATAGGAGAAGAGGGGGAATTAAAAGTCAGATTCTCCTAAAATCAGGTGAACGTTCACTTTTAAAAGGTAAACGGTGATCTCCCATTGCCGCGCAGACGTTTATTCGCTCTGTTCCTGCGTGCCCTCTGCGATCATGTTGCGGTTATACACCAGGTGCAGATACATCGCGTCGTGCGCGGCGGTGGGATTGCGCGAGGCGATGGCGTCGGCCACATCGCGGTGCGTGCGGATAGTTTCCTCGACGAGCTTTTTGCCGGTCACGTCGATAAAGAGGGGGACGGATGCCTTGAGCACGCCCATCAGGCGGGGAACGACGAGGTTTCCGGAGCTCTCGGCAATGGCATTGTGGAACGCGGTGTCGGCGGCGGAGTAATCCTCACCGGCCTCGGCCAGGCGCTCGGATTCGTCGCAGAGCTCTTTGATACAGACGACCTGGTCGTTGGTTGCGTGCTCTGCGGCCATGCTGGCCATCTGCGGCTCGATCATAAAGCGCACCTCGAGTAGGTCGCGCGCCAGACGCTGCTTGTCGTCGATAAAGGTAAAGCCCAGCGGGTCGTCGGCAACGCCGGGGTTTGACGCCACATAGGTGCCCGAACCCTGCTTAATGCGCACGATATTGCGCGACTGCAGCAACTTCATGGCCTCGCGCACGGTGCTCCTGCCGGCGCCCAAGCGCTCGACCAGCACGGTTTCCTTAGGCAGGCGATCGCCTTGCTCAAGGTGTTCATCCAGAATCAATTGAATGATTTTCTCCGATATTTGCTCGGGGAGTCCCGATTCGGCGCGGGCCATAGCTATACCTTTCATTACAAAATTCATCTGAGCTATTTTAGCGCACCACGGATGCGATATTGGCCGCTGGATTTGAGTCGGGCGGCTTAGATATACCGTTCGCAGCGCAAATACGACCGTTTACCAAATACATCAGATGTATTTCGAACAAATTCCAAAATGAAACATCAGACCTTTCTAAAACACGCTATAGTTATCAGACGAATTCAAAAGGTCTGATGAATTGGAGGAAAGATGTCAGACCCAACGTTTATGGCTGATCCCACCAGGCTGGTCATCGCCGCCATCGTGGGCATCGCGCTGCTGCTTGCGCTCATCATCAAGTTCAAGCTGCACCCCGTGCTGTCGATGATGGTCTCGGCGCTCGTGATCGGTATCGGAGCCGGCATGTCGCTCGATATGGTGGCAGACACCGTCACCAAGGGCGTGGGCACCACGCTGCAAAACATCGCCCTGCTCATTGGCTTAGGTTCGATGTTCGGCCAGATTTTGGAGGAGAGCGGCGGCGCCAAGAAGATCGCCCAGACCTTCATTGACACCTTTGGCCAGGGCCACTCCAGCTGGGCGCTGGGCATCACCGGTTTGGTCATCGGCACCACGGTGTTCTTTGAGGCCGGCGTGGTCGTTTTGATCCCGCTTGCCTTTAGTGTGGCGTCGCAGACCAAGAAGTCGACCCTCTACTACGGCATCGCGCTGCTCGCGGGACTTGCCGCTGGCTATGCGTTTGTGCCGCCATCTGCCGGGTCGGTTCTGGTCGCCGGCACGCTCAGTGTCGACCTGGGCACCATGATCCTCGTCGGTATCCCCACCGCCTTCATCGCCATGGCGATTGCCGGCGTCATCTGGGGCCGCAACGTGGGCGGTCGCATTTTTACCGATGTTCCGGAGCACTTTACCTCTGCCGAGGGTGCGAGCGACGAAAAGGAGCTTCCCTCCTTTGGCATGGTGCTTGCCATCGTGCTCACGCCGCTTTGTCTGATTTTGCTGGGCACGTTGTCCTCTTATATCCCCATGCCCGCTGAGCTCGCCTCGATTCTCGCCTTCCTGGGCAAGCCGTTCGTCGCTTTGACGCTCGCCACGCTCGTCGCGATGTATCTGCTGGGCGCGCGCCGAGGCTACTCCGGCGCCGAGCTCAAGGCTCTGCTCGACCGCTCTCTTAAGCCCGTCGGCATGATCTTGCTGGTCATTGCCTGCGGCGGCGTGATCCGCTGGATGCTGCAGGACTGCGGCTTGGGCCAGGTTATTGGCCCTATGCTCGAGGCCTCACCGCTGCCTTTGGTGGTCGTTGCCTTTTTGATTGCCGTCATGGTGCGTGCCTCTGTCGGCAGCTCCATCGTCGCTATGACCATGGCCTCGGGCATTATGGCCGCCATGCCCGCGGTTGCCGGAGCCTCAGTGCTCATGCGTGCCGCTATCTGTCTTGCTATCTGCGGCGGTGCCACGGCCCTCTCGCACGTCAACGATGCCGGTTTTTGGATGTGCTCCTCGTTCCTGGAGATTGACGAGAAGACCACCCTCAAGTCCTGGACCGTTATGGAGACGCTCATCGGCCTTTCGGGTCTTGCCTGCGCCCTGGTGATTTCGTTCTTCGCCTAGTTCGCGTAGCCAAGCATCTTTTGCCGAGTGCATCGCTCGGTACCCATTTACACCTGATTCATTAACCAACGATTGGTACAACCGTTCAAATCAAAAGAGGAGAGCATCATGGACGAGAAGACCAAGGCACAGATTCAGCAGGAGGCAGCCGACCTGGTTGCCAAGCTGCAGCCGCGTTCCGGCAAGTTCCGCACCATCAGCCCCGAGATGGACCCGCTGCGTCTGGGCTCTGGCTGGTCCATCGAGGATCTGGACAAGCCGCAGGTCATTATCGAGTCGACGTTCGGCGACTCGCACCCGGGTTCTGCCGGCCTGTTTGAGTTGGTCGAGGAGGTCCGTGCCGGCGTTGCCGAGGCTGGCGGTCACGGTGCCCGTTACTTCTGCACCGATATCTGCGACGGCGAGGCCCAGGGCCACGACGGCATTAACTACTCGCTGCCCAGCCGCGACATGATCGCCAACATGATCGAGATTCATGCCAAGGCCACCCCGTTCGACGCCGGCGTCTTTGTCGCCAGCTGCGATAAGGGCCTGCCTGCGAACCTCATGGCCATGGGCCGCATCAACATCCCCTCCATCGTCGTTACCGGCGGTGTCATGGATGCCGGCCCCGATCTGTTGACCCTGGAGCAGCTCGGGGCGATTTCTGCCCGCTACGAGCGCGGCGAGATCTCCCGCGAGGGGCTTGAATTTGCCAAGCACAACGCATGCCCCAGCTGCGGCGCCTGCTCCTTTATGGGCACCGCGTCGACCATGCAGGTTACCGCCGAGGCCCTGGGCCTTATGCTCCCCGGCACGGCCCTGCTGCCCGCAACCAGCTCTGATCTGCGTGAGTTTGCCCGCGAGGCCGGCCGCCAGTCCGTGTGGCTCTCCGAGCACAACCTGTGCCCGCGCGACATCGTGACCAAGGAGTCCTTCGAGAACCTCATTATGGTCCACGGTGCCATCTCCGGCTCAACCAACTCGCTGCTGCACATCCCCGCGATCGCCCGCGAGTTTGGCATCGAGATGTCCGCCGACGATTTCGATCGCCTGCACCGTGGCGCCCACTACCTGCTCAACGTTCGCCCCGCAGGCGAGTGGCCGGCGCAGTTCTTCTACTATGCGGGCGGCGTGCCGCGCATTATGGAGGAGATCAAGTCGATGCTCCACCTCGACGTTATGACCGTCACCGGCAAGACTCTCGGCGAGAACCTCGAGGACCTCAAGAACAACGGTTACTACGAGAAGTGCGGTCGTTACCTTGAGAAGTGGAATCTCAAGCGCGAGGACATCATCCGTCCGTTTGACCAGGCCTTCGGCACCGACGGTTCCATCGCCATCCTCCACGGCAATCTTGCTCCCGAGGGCGCGGTCGTCAAGCACACCGTCGTTCCGCGCGAGATGTTCCAGGCTACGCTCAAGGCCCGTCCGTTCGACTGCGAGGAGGACGCCATTCACGCCGTCCTGACGCATGAGGTCAAGCCCGGCGATGCCGTTATCATTCGCTATGAGGGTCCCAAGGGTTCCGGAATGCCCGAGATGTTCTACACCACTGAGGCTATCGCCAGCGATCCCGAGCTGGGTGCGAGCATTGCCCTCATCACCGACGGCCGCTTCTCCGGCGCCTCCAAGGGCCCGGCTATCGGTCACGTTTCGCCCGAGGCTGCCGTGGGCGGCCCGATTGCCCTGATCGAGGAAGGTGATCTGATCCAGATCAACATCCCCGAGCGCTCGCTGTCCATCGTGGGCATCGCCGGCAAGGAGATGGAGCCGGCTGAGGTCGACGCCGTCCTGGCCGAGCGCCGAGCCGCTTGGAAGCCCAAGGCTAATCGCTATACCTCCGGCACGCTCAAGTTCTTTACCGAGCATGCAGTTTCCGCCATTCAGGGCGGCTACATGGAGTAGCGCCCGTGCGCATCGAATTTCTCCTCTCATAGATGCGTGGCGCAAAGAGCCCCGAGTTCATACGAGCTCGGGGCTCTTTTCGTCTAGATTGGGGACGCATAGCCGGACGAAAACAATTTGCGTCTGGTAATAAGCGTACGAAAGCGCAATTTACGTCTTAATTTCGGACGCAAATCAAGACGAAAACCGTTTACGTCTGCTTTAAATCCGTACGAAAACGGTTTTCGTCTTGCAGGGCAGTTGCCGTTTCTACAGTTCAACTTCCAGTTCGGCTTTGTGTTCGTAGAGGTAGTCGCGCATGTAGGGGATGGCAAATGAGACCTTGCCGTACGAAGGAGCTTCGATAATCGATTCTCTTAACAGGCGGCTGCGGACGGAGCTCACCTGTTGAGGCGTTTTGTTTAGGGCATCGGCAACCATGCTGGTCGAGCTCGTCTGCCCCAAAGACGCCATGCTCAGCAGATAAGCGATGCACGTGGGCGGAATGCGCTGCAGCGCGGGCTCAATCACCATGGCGCAGAAGCGTTCGCGTGCCGTTGCAATGCCGCGCTCGGCTTCTTCTTCTCCAATAATCGGTGTATGTGCGCGTCTTGCCAACTGCCATGCGTAGTATCCAACGAGTTGGATCATGAAAGGATAGCCTTGCGTTGCCTCGGCAAGTTGGCCGGCAATACCTGGCTGCAACTCCATGCCAGACGCTTCAATGGTTTCCTCGAGGGAGTACGACACTTCGGTTACTGCCACAGCCTTCAGGTCAAAGGGGAGGGCACGGCGCAAAAACGTAAGTGTCTTTCCGTTGATGATGCTTTCAATCATCGAAGGCAGCCCAGCAAAAACAAAGGCGATATCAAGGTCTTCGCCGATAACCTGCTGAATCGCAATGGAGAGCGTTCGGACCTCATCGAGCTCTGCGTCTTGAACCTCGTCGAGAGTGATGAGCAGGCCATTTCCATTCTTGGATGTTGTCTGTCTCATGGCGTCGCGTAGCGATGGGCCGATTCGCTCAATGTCTATGCTGCCGATGGATATGCCAGCTACGGTGGGCTCAAATCTGGCGTGCTTGGCCTGGAATTTGGGCTGCAGCTGTTCGAGAATGCGCTGGCAAAGTCCCTCGGTTGCGACCTCTTTTATGACCGTCCAGCCACGGCTTTGCGCCAAACGTGAGCACTCGTCAAGGAGGACCGTCTTGCCCGTTCCACGGACGCCGGCTATGCGCATTAGGCGCCCCGGGGCACCAGGCCCGTTGACGAGGCCCTCATTGAATTCTTCGAGCACATCTTCGCGGCCGATAATCGTGGGAGGTGTTTTACCTGCTGTGGGCTTAAAAGGGTTTGTTTGCATGTGAGCCACCTTTGCTCAAGATATAGCAAGATATAGCAAAGTATAGCAAGATATAGCAAATTATAGTGAGATATAGCAAAGTAAGCGCTACTCGCGGGTTTTGCGGTGGTGCTATTTTCCAAATGCCGCGCGGATAAAACGCTGGGCGAACAGCTTGTTGGCAACTCACGAGGGCTCGGGGTGCCAATTTGGGATGGAGTAGTGCTGTGCCACGAATAGGGCCTATCTGCTACGTTTAAGCCGCAGAGGTCAACCATAGCCGGCTATTTTGAAAATCGATAAGCTCTCTACCCGCGGTTTTGTTTTCGCACTTTTCAGCATGGTCGGGGCTATCCGCGTTAACGTAGTAGATGGGCCCCTTTTGTGGCAAGGGGCCGACCTGCGGGCCAGGGTAGCTAAAAGAGCCCCGTCCCAAAAAGACTGTTGGAAGTTGCGGTGGAATAGTTCCTGTTTTTGCTGCTGAAGGCCTTGAACAGGAACTATTCCACCGCAACTTATGAGGGGGCGGGGGATGCGATAGTATTGCATGGTGGTATTCGACTAACCGAGGACTTATCCGAGGGCTTTATGGAACAGCACCAGCATTATCAGAGCCTGCAAGACCAGGCGTACAACGCATTGCGCTCCAAGATCATCTATGCCGAGCTCAGGCCCGGCACGCGTCTTTCGGCGATTGGTCTGGAAAAGGAGACGGGAATCGGGCGCACGCCCATTCGCGAGTCCTTTGTGCGCCTGCGCGAGCAAGAGCTGGTGGAAACGCGTCCCAAAAGCGGCACCTATGTCTCAAAAATCAGCATGGAGCGCGCCGAGAACGCCTGTTTCTTGCGCGAGAAACTCGAGAGAAGTGTGCTCATTAAATGCTGCTCTGCCGCCACGCCCGAGCAAAAGCATCGGCTCGAGCAGATTCTTGCCGAGTCCGAGTCGCTCGACCACAGCGAAACGCGTCGCTTTTTTGACCTGGACAACCTGTTTCATGAGACATGTTTTGAGATTGCCGGCCGCCACATGTTGTGGGATTGGATGAAGAGCGTCAACACGCATTTCGAGCGATACAACTGGTTGCGTATGGTGTCGCAGGATCTGGACTGGGAGCCGATCCGTGGGCAACATCGCCGGATTCTTGAGGCCATTAAGAAGGGCGATACCGACACGGCGAGCTACCTGGCAGAGACGCACCTACATCTAATGCCCGAGGAGCAGGGCCCGGTTATCGCCTTGCATCCCGACTACTTTGAGCTGTCCAAAGACTCGGCAATCTAATTCGTCCTCTTTATTAGTTGCGGTTAAATAGGGACTGTTTTGCGGCTTTGGCGGCGTAAGCAGTCCGTATTTCACCGCAAGTGCGGGGGTGCAATCGGGGCATGAAAAGGCTGCGGCGCCGCTTGGAGGAAAAGACCGGAAGCAAGGGTCCATTCCTCCAGACGGCGCCGCAGCTGTTTTGGTGGACTGGATTATGTTGAGTCGGTTGATTGACCGGGAAAGCAAAGCGGCTCGGGGGCGTGTCGCTTCCGTCACGTTCTATCAGCATACAAGACGGTTTTGGTTCTTGTTCGTGACGGAAACGGCGCGCTTCCGAGCCGCTTTAAAAGAAAGGGGGCGAGGTCTAGGACACGCCCCCTTTCACGATAGAGAGCTAAACCTAGCCGCGGACCTTCTTGACGACGTCCATGGCCTCGCGGGCGATCTGCTCGACCTTGGAAAAGTCGCCGTCGGCGAACAGGGCCGGCTTGACCATCCAGGTGCCACCACAGGCGATGATGGCGCTGGAGCTCAGGTACTCCTCGACGTTGGCGGTGCTCACGCCGCCGGTGGGCATAAAGCGATGACCGACAAACGGAGCGGCGAGGGCCTTGATGGTGTTGAGGCCACCATACTGAGCCGCAGGGAAGAACTTGGTGACCTTGAGGCCCAGATTCTCGGCAGCAGTGACCTCGGAGGGGGTCACGGTGCCGGGAAGGACGGGCAGGTCGATGTCGATGCAGTGCTTCACGACGTCCTCGTTGTAACCCGGCGAGACGATGAACTTGGCACCGGCGGTGCGGGCCTGCTCAACCTGCTCGACGGTCAGGACAGTGCCGGCGCCGACGCACATCTCGGGCTCGGCCTCGGCCATAGCGGCGATGCACTCGGCGGCGCAGGCAGTGCGGAAGGTGACCTCGGCGGACTTCATGCCGGCTGCCATAAGGGCATGGGCGAGCGGTGCGGCATCCTCGACCTTGTCGAGCACGACGACCGGCACGATGCCCAGGGATTCAAGCGTGGTGTAGAACTGATCGAACATAGCGTTCCTTTCGATGTGAGGCGCGCACGGGCGCGTGATTGCCAAAGAAGATTGGCCATGAGCCGGTTCCGGATTGGTTATCGGAGGCACTGCTTGGGTCACAAGCAATTTCGGAACCGGCTACGAGGCCAGTCGTGAAGGAATGCCAGACAAAACCGGAATGGGACTAAGTGGTTCTACCTGGCCGGAGGAATCGGGGAGCGGGCTGCAGAGGTATGGGTATGGAAAGCTGCAGTCCGCGGAATGGGGAACGAATCAACGGGCGACGCGGGTGCCACCGTCGGCGGCGGATGCCACGGCTGCGATCTCGTCTGCGGTCACCAGGTTGGAATCGCCCTTGATGGTGAGCTTGAGGATCGAGGCCGCGATGGCGT
>URJD01000028.1 GCA_900548075.1 uncultured Collinsella sp. | reverse complement strand
GCCTGACCGAGGGCAGCTTGGCGCCGGTCGCCTGCCTGGATGGCGACTGCAAGGGCTGCTCGCGATCTGATGAGTGCCCCACGCTCGACGTGTGGAAGAACCTGGACAAGCTCATCAACGACTACCTCAACGGTGTGACGCTCGATCAACTTGTCGCTCCCAACCATGGCTACGACTACGTCATCTAACCCACACCTGCCATGTGGGGACGGGGTGGAAATGGTAGATTTTCTTGCCCTCTGAGACTTGGCAAATCAAAGGTCGCCCATTTTTGCGATGGGCGGCCTTTGATTTGGTCCGATGCGTTTGTGTGTCGGGGGCGTTCTACTCTTCGGCAATACTATCGAGGATACTGCGCATGATGGACACTAGGATGCTGCCCATAAAGGCCGAGCCAAAGCCGGCGATGGAGATGCCGACGCCCAACAGGTTGACCGACAGGTAGCTGGCGAGCTCCAGCATAAAGCTGTTGAGCACGAGCTGGAAAATGCCGAGCGTAATGATCGTGAGCGGCAGCGAAATGACCGTGAGGAACGGTTTGACGAACGAATCGACGATGTTGAGGAACAGCCCCACAAAGGCAAAGCAGACCCAGGCCTCGGCAAAGCCGAAGGGCTGGATGCCGGGGACGAGGAACGTGGCGATCGCGATGGCGATCGAGGTGAAGAGCCAGTTAAGCATAAAGCGCATGGCGTGAATCCTTTCTTGCACCGGGGTTGCTGGCGTCGCGTGAAGCGGCTTGCGGCGGCGACTTGGATGGTTGCGCGGGCGCGCCGCGGTGTTTGGGCGCCCATTGTCTCAGATATTCGTGGAGCTTACGTGCGCATTCGGTTTCTAAACGGCGTTCGTCCTGAAAAACGTGCCGCTGACAGAGAGTCTTGTCACTTTAGTTTGGTGGTGTGCTACACTGCTACGGGCAAATGGCCCATGCATAGTTTTATTGCATATTTACGGGCGAACGATGCCCGATGTCAGTATCAACTTCGATGCCTTTTGGCGGGTTTGGCGGTGATCGATGAATATCGAGAACATGTTTGACAAGCCTGATGTCAAGCAGCTGGTCCACGCATTTAGTCTTTTGGATGACGAGAACGATATCCAGGCGTTTTTAACCGATATCTGCACGCCGCGTGAGATCTGCGATCTTTCTCAGCGTCTGCAGGTCGCGCGCTATCTGGATGAGGGCGAGCCCTATGTTGAGGTTCAGGCGCGTACCGGCGCTTCGTCCACCACGGTGAGCCGCGTGTCCAAGGCGCTTAATGGCGAGTACGGTGGCTATCGCAAGATCCTCATCAAACTGGAGGATGGCGAGTAGGCCAGCGGCAAAAACGAATTGCGCAGAACCGTCCCTTCGGGGGCGGTTTTTTGATCCCTTGGCGACGGGGGAAACGGATCACCGAGGGGGTCAGTCTAACCCGGTGGTCCGTTTTCCTCCGTCCCCAAGGGACCAAATCTGTTGGCGTGGGGCAAATCTGTCCGCGTGGGCGGGTAGGATGGATGCATTGATTATTGCGAGCGGTTTGAGTGGAGGACCATGCCTGTTCGAATCTATACCACCAATACCGGTACGGACTTGAGCGATGCCGAGGCGGCGTTGCTCGCCGACCTGGTTGCCCGCTACGGGCGTGCCGTTTCGCTGGCGCCTTCGTTTGCCGAGCTCGACCTGTGCCGTCACGATGCTGCGGTTGCTGGCGCCTCGCTGGGCGTTGACTACAAAACCCCCGCGTCGTGGCTTCGTTCGCTGTGGGAGCTTATGGGCGATGGTCGCAGCTTCGTTGGCAACATGCAGCGCCAGATGCTGTTCTCGGACATGATCGCCCGTCGCGACGATGCCGACCTGCAGCCGCTTTCGCGCAGTCAGGGCACGGTGCGCATGCTCGCGCGCATGGCCCGCGATGTGCTGCCGGGCGTAGCGGGAAGGGGTGCCGAGCGCTGCTGCGGCGACGTTTGCCGGCCCGATCCCAAGAGCGACGCCGAGGCTCGCGTGTTTGAGCTGTTGAGTGCCTATGCGAGCGGCTTGGACCGTCGAGACATGGTCGAGCCCTGCGAGGCGGCTGACCTTATGGCCGAGGTGCTGGCCGACAACCTTCCGGCGTGCGCTAGCGCGGTATGTGTGCGCGGCATCACATCGTTTACGCACGGCCTGCTCGAGCTGCTGTCGGCCGTGGCGAACAATGGGGGAGAAGTCGTTGTGCTGCTTGCCCGCGAGCAGGCGGCGATGCGCGAGGAACTTGCCGCGGCATTTGATGCCCGCGGCGTGCTGTTTGAGGTCGCGCCGCTGGGGGAGGGTGCCGCCGCGCCCCAGACTGCCTCCAAGTCCGCCGCTCAGCCTACCTTTGTAGAGGTTGCCGGTCCTCACGCCCGCGCCCACGCCTATGTGGATGCAATCGATGAGCTGGTAAAAACGTGTGAGGACGCCGCGGTCGACGGCGGTATCACGGCGTCCGCGGACCCCGTGCGCGTGCTCGTGGTGTCTGCCCGGGCGCCCCAGCTGTTCGGTGAACTCGCTGCCCGTTTGGCGGCACGTCATATTGCGGCCGAGACAACCGAGTTCACGGCGTTTTCCCAATCCATCGCGGGCAGGCAGTTCGCGGCGCTCGCCAATCTGATCGAGCGCATGAAGGCCGCCGACGAGGGCACCGCCTCCAAGACCGAGTGGTGGCCCGCGCCGGAGCTTACCGACTGGATTTACAGTCCGCTTTCGGGTGCCGATGCCGCCAGCGCGCGCACCTTCGACAAGAACATGCGCCTGTCGCGCGGCAAGACCACCACGGCCGTCAAGAGCCTGCTGCAGAGCGTGCAGGGCCAGGTCAGGGGCACGCGCAAGGCTGCCAGTGATGATAACTGGTTTAAGAACGTGCCGTGCGTGGTCTCGGACGTGTTCCAAGCGCTGTGGCGCGACAAACCCGTGACGGCGCTCAAGGCGATGCTCGCCGTCGCCGAGGCGTTGCCCGATCGCGCCCTTGGAGGCCTTGACGGTCAGGCTCGTCGCCAGGCGGAGGCCGCCCTGCTGCGACATGCCATCGACATCCTTATGAACGATGCTCGCGCGCTCGACGTGTCGCAGGCGGCGACCGTGCCCGTGCTCGATGGTGTCCGCACCAAGGTGGACACGCGCAGCACCGCATACGATTACGAGACCTACGAGGTCGACCGCGCGCCGCGCGCCCAGGTACGCTTTACGTCGCTTGCCGATGCGGCAGCCCTGCGCCCCGCCAGCTACGATGCCGTGCTGTTTGCCGACGTCGACCTGGACAGTTATCCGCTCTCACATGAGGAGGGCCCGCTGGCCACGCTGACGGCGAGTCTTGGTCGCGAGGGTGTGACGCTTGAGCCCGCGGCACTGCTGCGCGTGCGCTTTGGCCGCGCGATGCAGGCGGCACGCGGCCCCGTTGTGCTCGCCCGCGTGACCCACGATCGCCAGGCGCGCGAGTGCTATCCGGCTGCCGTGTGGACCGAGTTGCGGGCGCATGCCGAGGCCGCTGGCGCCGCCAAGGTTGCGTGCGTGGGCGAGGGCGGTATCGTCGCCGATTTTGATCCAGCGGCCGGCGAGGGCATCGAGTGCGAGCGCGTGACCTGCGAAGCTCCTCAGCATCTGAGCGATGAAGCCATTCCGTATCTGGTCCTGCGCCGTCGCGATGGCGAGGGCGAGGATGCGCCGCTGGTGCCGCGCCTGACGTCTGCCTCGCAGATCGAGGCCTATTCGACCTGCCCGCTGTGCTGGTTCGTCTCGTATCGCGTCAAACCCCAGTCGATCGACGCCGGCTTTGGCAACATGGAGAAGGGCAACTTTGTCCATGACGTGCTGGAGCACTTGCATGCCCGTCTGCCCCAGGAGGGCATGGAGCGCGTGACGCCCGAGAACCTGCCACGTGCTCAGGAGCTGCTGCACGAGGTCTTTGCCGAGACCCTGGCCGAGCACGCCGGCAAGCGCGGTACCGAGGGCCCGCTCGTGCCGCTCTCCCCGGTGGAGGAGCGCCAGGTGGCCGAGATTTTGCCGCAGCTGGAGGGCGTGCTTGCCTATGAAGCCGAGGCGCTCGCGCCCTTCGCGCCGCGCTACCTGGAGTTTGCGTTCAACGAGCTCCAGGTCGAGTATGCCGGCTGGCCGCTTGGCGGGCGCATCGACCGCGTGGACGTGGACGCCGAGAATCGCGCCGTGGTAATCGACTACAAGCATCGCACGGGCGTTGAGGAGTTTAAGCTCGCCGACCCTACGGTGCGCGACGAGGAATCAGGCACGGCGCCCATCGACGATCCGCGGTGGCTGCCGCCCCATACCCAGACGCTTATCTATGCGCAGGCTATGCGCCGGGCGCTGGATCTGGATGCCCGTGCGGCGCTCTATTTTTCGACCAAGGGCGGCAAACCGGCGCTGCGCGGCGCCGCGAGTGCCGAGCTGCTCGAGGAGGAGCGTGGTGACGGCCGCATCCCGGGGCTTAAGAAGGGCTTTCCCGGCGAGGGCGGCAGCATGGACTTCGACGCCCTGCTCGATCGCGTGGAGGACGGCATCGCCGAGCGCCTGCGCGAGCTCGAGGCGGGCAACGTTGCCGCCGTCGACCCGGCGTCGACGCAGGCCGCGCATGCGCGCTGCTCGTATAACCACGAAGGAACGTTTGTAAGGAGGGACGTGTAGACCATGGATCTTTCGACTTTGATGCCGCAACAACTGCAAGTCGTCAAAACGCTCGACCGCCCGCTGTTTGTCTCGGCAGGTGCCGGCTCGGGCAAGACCTTTACCCTCACGCGCCGCATCGTCTACGCGCTCTCGCCCGAATCCGGTCCGTTTGTCGAGCATCTGGATCAGGTGCTCGCCATTACCTTTACCAAAGATGCCGCGGCCGAGATCCGTGACCGCGTGCGTCGCGCGCTCATCGACGAGGGCATGGACGAGGAAGCCCTGACCGTCGACGATGCGTGGATCTCGACCATTCACGGCATGTGCTCGCGTATCCTGCGTGCACACGCGTTGGAGCTAGGCATCGATCCCGAGTTCACGGTGCTCACCGACACCGACGAGCTCATGGACCAGGCTGTTGAACATGTGCTGGCCCGCGCGACGGCGCCCGATGCCGCCCCCGAGCTCGCGGCATCGCTCAAGGCCCTCTACGCCTGGTATCCCATGGCGGGCGAGGGCGGCCCCTTTGGCGCTGGCACCACCATCAAGGGCCTGGTGCGCGAGCTACTGGAGCTCTCGAGCCAGCTGCCGGGCGGCATGGACGACGTGTGCGTGGCACGCGGCCAGGCCGATACCTCGGCTCTTGCCGACGCCTATCGTGCGGCGCTGGGCGCAAGCAAGGCCGCGACCGAGAAAGCGCAGGTGGCGCTCGATGCCATCGACGCGTTCGAGGCGAGCGGCAAGACCATGGCCGATGCGGCGCGACTCATGATGTCGTGCACCGTGCCGCGCGCGAGTAAGGCGTTCCCCAAGGAGCAGGTCGAGCTGCTCAAGGCCGAGGCCGCCGATGCATTTATCAATATCGTGCTTGCCTGCGGTGGCCCGGCGCTCGATGCGCTGGTTGGCTTGGCCCGCTCTGTAGAGGCCGAGTATCGCGCACTGAAGGCTGCCCAGTCCGCCCTCGATAATAACGACCTGCTCCGCATGGCCTACGAGGCCCTGCGCGATTACCCTGCCATTCGTGCTGCGTACGAGGGCCGCTTTAAGATGGTCATGATTGACGAGTTCCAGGATACCGACCAGATGCAGGTCGATTTGATTCGCTACCTGACGGGTGCGGGGGAGCGCGCGCTGTGTACCGTAGGCGATGCGCAGCAGTCGATCTATCGTTTCCGCGGCGCCGAGGTCGAGGTCTTCCGTCGCCAGGAGCACAAGGTGGGCGCCTCGGGGACGGCCGAGGCAGCGACCGTCGCTGGCGCCGCTGCCGATGCTCCTGCTGGCGAGCTCGTCAAACTCGTGCGCAACTTCCGCAGCCATGATGAGGTGCTGCGTTACGTGGCACGCGTCTTCGACGGCGATGACGGCGGCCTGATGCAGGGCTTTTTGGACCTTGAGGCGAGCGACGGCCGTAAGGACACGCTGGTGGCAGACGCCTCGCGTCGCCAGGCCCTCTTTGTTGCCGGCGGCAGTACGCAGGAGCGCACGCAGGCCAAGGCCCGTGCAATCGCCGAGCGATTCCGCGCGCTTGCCGATGCCGGCCAGCCCCAGGGCGGCATGGTGCTGCTGCTGGGCCGCATGACCAACGCCGACGTCTACGCCCAGGCCTTCCGCGACCAGGGGCTCGACTGCGTCATCGCGGGCGGCTCGGTCTTTGCCCAAGCTGCCGAGGTGCAGACGGTGCGCGCCCTGGTTTGTGCGCTGGCCAATCCGGCCGATACGGCGCAGGGTCTTATGCCACTGCTGGCCTCGCCGATGTTTGCGCTGGGCGCCCAGGAGTTCCTGGCGCTGGCGACCAAGCTCGACGATCAGACGGGCGAGACGTCGCGCCGCAACATCGATGCGGGCATCATGAGCGATTCCGATGTGCCGGGCCTGCAAGGCCTGCCGCTCGTGACGCGCGCCCGCGAGGTGCTGCGGTATGCGCTTCGTCGCGTGGGTCGCGATTCGTTCGCCGCCATCGCGCGCGATGTGGTCAACGCCTCCGGCTGGTTTGTGCGTCTGGCGCAGCGTGGTCCCGAGGGCAAGGCCATCGCCGCCAACGTGCTCAAGGCGCTCGACGCCGTGGCCGAGGCGGAGGCTGAGCTCGGCAATTCTCCGCGCTCCATCGCGCTCGCCTTCGACCGCTTCTTGGCGGGCAAGGAGGCCCCGGGCGCGCTCAACGAGGAGGGCGACGGCGCGGTGCGCATCATGACGGTGCATGCGTCCAAGGGTCTGGAGTATCCGGTCGTAGCGGTTGCCGAGTGTTTTGGCGTGCGCAAATCGTCCGGTGCGGCTCAGATGGGGCGTGTCGAGGGCGGAGCGCAGGCCGTGGCGCTGCCGGCACGCTTCGACGGCGTTAAACTCGCGGACGGCACGTTCGTGAAGGGCGATGACGTCAAAAAGCAGTTTGAGCACGCGTTTAAGGGCAAGGGCATGTCGCTGTGGCTGCCGCCAGAGCTCATGGAGGACGTCTGTGCGACGGGCTCTCCCGCCGAGGCATTTGCCCGCCTGCGTAACGACGACCTGCAGCTTTCGCTCGAGGAGCGGGCTCGCTTGCTCTATGTCGCCATGACGCGTGCGCGAGAGCTGGTCATTCTGGCGATGGATGCCGGCGTGAGCCGCGGCAAGGTGACGGCGCCGACCTTCGACGTCGAGACCGATCTGACCTATGACGTGCTGCGTCGTATTCTGCCTACCGACGCTCTGGACATGCCGCAGCTCGATGCCGACCGCCTGGTGTTCGACAACTCCAAGCCGGGCGACTACGAGCTCATTTCGCTCGCGGACTTTACGTTTGGCGAGCAGGCGTTTGAGGCCAATGCTTCTCTGGATGCCGAGGGCAGGCTTGTCCGCGGCGATGCGGAGCCGGAGGGTGCCGGTGCGGATGCCCACGCCGCTGTTCCCGGTCCTGCCGATCCCGAGCCCGATGCGTTTGAGCTCGTGTATCCCCAGGCGGTGGGCGTGCGCATGGGCACCTGCCCGTATCCGGCGCGCGATTCGTACAGCTACTCGTCAATTGCCGCGGTGCTGCATGCCGAGTCCGAGGACCGAGCCGCCGAGGCGCATGTGCCCATGGACGAGGCTGGCGATGATGCGGAGTCGGATGGTTCCGAGATGACGGATGCAGGCGTGGCCGCCGTTGAGCCCGCCGGCAACCCCATGGCGCTGGGCTCGGCGTTCCATGCCGCCTGCCAGTGGCTGATCGAGATGGGTGCCGATGCGCTGCCCGCTGAGCGTGCCGATGCGCTGGCGCGCCTGTGGTGCCTGACGCCGGAGCAGCGCGAACGCTTCGACGTTGCCCTGGACCGCTGGCTCAAGTCGGCGGTCCGTGCCGAGCTGCTTGCCTGGCCGTGCGTTCGCGCCGAGGTGCCGTTCTTTTCGCTGGGCTGCGAGGACGAGGACATCGCCCGCTACGGTGCCTATGCCGAGGGCGCCATCGATGCACTGGCGACCGACCCGGCCGATCCGTCACGCGCACTGGTCATCGACTACAAGACGGGCGGCACACCGGATGAGACGCCGGAACCGCTGCAGGAGAAGCACGCCCTGCAGGCGCGCGTTTACGCCGATGTTCTGCACAAGGCGGGCTTTGAGGCCGTAACCGTCAAGTTCGTCCGCGTGGAGCAGCCCGACCCCGCAATCTTCGTAGAGCCCCCCGAGCCCCAGGTAGTCACTTACAACCTCTAACTCAAAAGTAGCTCATTTGGGACGGGGCTTTTTTAGCTGCTCCAGCTGATAGCGCAATTGGCTTGTTCAATTGTCGGCCGGGGCAGCTAAGAATCGGAGATGGCATGCCGGTCAATTCGCTTGTGCAGGACGGTCGCGTTGGACGTGGTGGAGCGCTACAACCTGCGGGCGCCACGGGTGGCCGCGAGCTTCTTGACCCGGTGCATCTCCTCGTCTGCACGCGAGCTTTCGGTCAACAAGGTCTCAAACGAGTTCAAGAGCAGGGGCGTGTCGACATCGCGCGAGACTCTCTCGAATCTGCTCAGGTATTACGAAGAGGTCGAGTGACGATTCGAACGCAATGTGAAGTTGGTCAATGAGCACCGCGATTGCCGGAGGTAGGTTTATACACGCCCTGATTGGTAACGCCCCGTTTGTGCTGGTAAGTCGCTCGGCAAATTCAACTCTATGCAAAACATGCCTCTTCAACAGCCATTCGGGGACACTTTCGGAAAAGCGGGGTGTGCCGGGGTGCATCGCTATCGTCCCGTTCATCCTGAAACGAAAATAGTTGCGTTTCACAGTATATGAAACGAAAGCATCTTTCGTTTCATCCAAGTTGAGACGAAAACTCTTTCGTCTTACAATGAATGAAACGGAAGGAGAGTTATGGAACGCGAGTCTCGCAACCTTGAATACAAAGAATCTGTAACGAGGTCATTTCTCAAGACGGTGAGCGCCTATGCAAATCACGGAGGCGGCTGCATCTTGTTTGGCATCTCCGATGAAGGCGATGTCGTGGGAATCGGTGACGTCAACCAGGCCTGCCTTGATGTTGAGAACATGGTGAACGATTCCATCGAGCCCCTGCCCACGTATTCTATTGAACCTGATATGACTACAGGTGTCATCACGCTTTCTGTTGAGGAAGGTCCGAGCAAACCTTACTGCTTCAAGAGGGTTGCGTACCGTAGAAGTGACACGGCCACCCTTCCGGTCGATCGGCTCGAAATGCAACGGCTGATTCTTGCGGGCAGCAATTTGGATTTTGATGAGATTGCATCCCCGGAACAAAGTCTCACGTTTTCATACCTAGGGAAGAAGGCGTCCTCTGTCCTGGGGATTGAAAAAATGTCCGATGATTCACTCAAGTCTTTTGGATTGATGTCACATGATGGGGTGTATTCAAATGCTGCGGCGCTGCTCGCCGACGTGAATAGTTTCCCAGGGGTTGACGTTGTTCGGTTTGGAGACACCATCAACGATATCCATGAGCGCCACGATATGAGCGGGGTTTCGGTTCTGCGCCAGGTTGACGAGACTCTGGAGGTGCTCGACCGATTCTACTCTCTCGACCGTATTGAGCATGGGAAGCGCGGGCGTGTGGAAACGATACCCGCCGATGCTTTGCGCGAAGCTCTTGCCAATGCCGTGGTGCACCGCCAGTGGGACGATCGCGCGAGGATCACTGTTGCCATGCATCCGGATCGGGTCGTTGTGACGTCGCCGGGTGGCCTGCCAGAAACTCTGAGCGTGGACAGCTACCTTAACGGGATGATCTCGCGGCCGCGCAATCCGTTGCTCGCGTACGTATTCTTGAGGTTGGGGTATATCGAGCAGCTTGGAACCGGGATCGCTCGAATAAAAAGCTGTTACGAGGGAAAGCCCGCAAAACCGCAGTTTGACGTGCGGGAAGATGCGATTTCCGTAACGCTTCCCGTTGCCGAGATGGTGCGGTTGACTATGGAGGAGCAGCAGGTTGCTGATGCTTTGGGAACTGCCCTCGTTCTTCCGCGTGCTCAAATTGAGCAATTGTCCGGCCTGAGCAAGGGCGTTGTTCTTCGAACTCTTCAATCTCTTGAGGCAAAGGGCGTTGTGCAACGAACAGGTAGCGGCCGCTCGACCAAATATCGAAAAAGATAGGAAGAAGAGGGTATGTCCCGGGGCGGCCGGCAACGAGCCCTAAGCACGGCAAGCCCTGTTGCAGAATTGCGTCACATGGCGGTTCTGCCAAAGATGCGGGGCGCTAATGGCTAATTGTCCTACAGCGCCAGCAACCCTTGGTCGAAGGCGTTGGGGAACATAAACTTGCGCTGCTTGGGCTTGCCGTGCTTGTCCACGCCGAGGATGACGTCGATGAATCCGCCCTCGCGGTCGATGTCAACAACCTCACCGTAGCCGAATGCCTTGTGGAACACCGTGTCGCCCACCTCGAGAGCGGCGAGCTGGGCATCCGTCGGCGCGGACGCGGCGGTTGCAGGCTCTTCTGTCTCCTCAGGGTAGCCTGAGATCCGCCAGCCAGGGTTGCCGACCGTGGCCTTGTTGCCGCGGAAGGTGAACTCGAAGCTCGCTCCACGCTTGGCGAGCTGCTTCATGACGTTGTCCAGCTCGCCACCGCCGATGACCCAGAGGTTGCCCTCGCTCGTTTCGCGCAGATCGACGAACTTGAGTCCCTGCGCTTCGATGGCGTTGACGATCCAGTCGCGCTTGGCGGGAGTCGTCTGCGCGGCAGTTGGTGCGGTGGCGTTGGCTGTGCCGGCCACGGGTGCCGGCGTGGTGCCGTCCGTGCGGGCGGCACCAGCTTCCTTCTTCTCCCACATGCGAGTAACCGCCCCCGGCTTGGGCGGATCGACATGCTCCACCGTGCTCGTCCCACGCACCATGCGCCCGGTCTCGTCCAGCAGCGTCTCCTGGCGCGCCATCTCCTCGAAGTCCGCCATGGTGAGAGACGTGTCGAACAGGCCCACACGTGCGTCGTAGCTGTGTTTCTCAATGCCCGTGTAGGAGAGGCTCGCGTCCTCGTAGCGCCGGAACTTGTACACGGCGTCGTTCATCACGGAGTCACGGAACACGCCAAGAGAGACGAGCAGCTCGAAGTCCTTCACAGAAAGGCCCGTGACCTTCTTGAACAGGCCGGGTTCCAGCTGCGTGATGACTTCCTTCAGGCTCTGCTCGCGATAGTCCGTAAGGTACATGAACACAGGGATGCGCGTGGCGAACTTGATCAGCTTTTCCTGGATCTGCTTGCGCTTGGTCTTGAATTCCTTCTCTTCCTCGGAGAGCTCCTTCTTCTCCTTTTTAGTAAGCTCGCCGCCTTCTTTCTTGGCTTTCTTCACGTGCTCGGACTTGTTGATAATCGTCTCGATATCGTCGTTGAGGCTGCGGAAGCCCTCGATGTTGCTCAGGGCTTCCATAGCCTCGACGTTCTCCAGCAGTCGGCGCAGCGTGTCGTTGTCTACGTTCACCAACAGTGCGCTTTCCCAGCGGCGTGCGAGCAGCGTGGCCGACGTACCGGCCATGGCGATATCCAGGATGTCGGCAGCATCCACCTCGCGCATGGCGCTGCCGTCGTAGGCGAGCACGGGAAGGAACTTGATAAAGTCCGCTACCTTCTTCTCCGGATTGGGCTCGTCGACGGACAGCTGGCAGCTGTAGTCGGACACCATGGCGAGCGCGCGGTCGAGTGCGAAGTCGAACACGTAGCACTCCTGCTTGATAACCTGCGTATGGCCGTCCTCGTCCTTTGCAGTCCAAGGACTCTGTACACGGAACGCGGTTTGGAAGTACGTCTCGGGAGTCTTAAGGTTTCGCAGCATAAACACGCCGGTCCACGGGCGGATGGTCACGCCCGTAGTGAGCTTACCGCACGAAAGCGTGATGGTCTTGGTTGCCAACGGGTTGCCCATGGCATGGCGCACGGGCTCGACGGCAGCCAAGCCTATACCCGCTTTGGTGCCCGCGGCCACCAGCACCTTGTAGTCGTGGTAGAACACGTTCTGGCGTTCGGCCAGCAGATTGGCCATGGCGTAACACGACGCCACGTTAGGCAAGAACCACAGTGTGTGGGTGAGGTTTGCCAACAGGTCAGCATGGCTAAAGGGGAGCACTGGCTTCTGCGCGCCCATCTTGAGCTCATCGGTCGTGGTCTCGGCCAACGCACCGCGAATAAGGTCGAGCCACTTCTGCACGTAATCCTTGTACTTGAACTGTGCGTTCTCACCCTCGCCCACGGCGGAGAAGAAAACGTTGAGATCGAACTCGTCGAACTCGCCTTGACGTGCAACCTTGGTTATCGCATCGGGCACCTTATAGGTCATCAGCACCATGCGGGGCAGGGCCTCGTACGGGTTCTGCGTGAACGGATGCGACTGCGCCCAGCCCTGCTTGGCCTGCTGTTCGTCGGAGTAGGTCCAGTTGAAGATCTGGTCCTCGATAAACTCGCCAGAAGTCAGCGCACGGAACGGCGTACCGGAGAGGTACAGGTATCGATCTGCCTGGATGGGCAGCCACGTCTCGTCGATGTTGTTACCCTTCGAGGCCTCATCGGCTTCCTTCTCCTCAGCCTCAACGGCCTTGTCTTCATCTTGACTGGCAAAGAGGCCCTTTGCGCTGTCTCGCCACGCGCCGAAGTGATACTCGTCAAAGGCCACGAGGTCCCACTGCTCGAGGTGCACCCATTCGTTGCGCGGTTTGATGGCGCCGCTGTTGCGATCCACGCCGAGGAAGTCCTGGAACGAGCCGAAGCACACGATGGGGCGGGAGGGATCGCACTCGTCGTAGGACCTGACATCACGGGCGACAAACTGCCAACCCTCAAAGTCGATGTGACTCTCAAGATCCTCGCGCCAGGCATCCTCCACGGCAGGCTTGAAGGTAAGCACCAATACGCGCTTCATATTCATACGGCGGGCAAGCTGGTAGGTGGCAAAGGTCTTGCCAAAGCGCATCTTGGCATTCCACAGGAACTTGGGTATGTTGCGGTTACCGGGTTGCTCGCACATGCGGAAATACGCCTCGGTCTTGTTGACCGCTGCAATCTGTTCGGGACGCATTGCGAAGTCCTCGGTACGCTCGCGTTCGTAGCTAGTCCGGTCTCGAACCTCGAGCCATGCGCTACGCACATCATCAGGCGTGCATCGGAACCACTCGCCACCGACGTTCTCAAATCCCTTGGCCTCAAGGCGCTTGTGAACCGCGTGGTCCATAAACGACGAACCATCGGTGCGCATCGAACTCTCGGCAAACACGATCTCGTACGGCTTGCCCTCACCCGGCTGGATCACAGGGAACTGCTGGGCAACACGCTTCTCGACATCGATCTCGGTATAGCCGACCTTGAGGAATTCTGCGTGGTCTGGGTTCTTGTCACGGTAAGCATATATCGATGGCCGTACTCCCGGCCGCTGCGGAAAGAAGGTGTTACTCATGTTCGACCTCTACCTTATTTCCGATGATGCTCTCAATGAAACTGACGTCTTCGTCTGTGAACTCATACCGTTCAATCAGAAGACTGTCAGTCCATTCTCTATCGAAGGGAACAAGCGGAATGTAATCGAACACCGACTGATTTACCTGCATTGTTCCCTTGCCAAAATAAAGAAGAAATCTAAATATGTTCGTTTCCATGAAGGACTTGCAGCGAAGCATCTCATCCTCCGAATTGAATGGGCCAATTTGGAGGAACGTTTCGGTACATACTTCACCGGGCAATCCCACAATTGTTTCGGGGGGAATTACGGCATTTGTGGAGTAGGATGTTGTGAAAAATAGCTTGTATTTATCAATATTCTCTTTTCCTGCTGTTACCGTCTCGCGAGTGATGTGACCAGAAACCCTGCGGGCCCCTCCTTTAATACCCTTTACTCCATATATTTTCACCGACCCAGGGAAGGCAGTGTCGGAAAGGTTGGAATTTGGGTCCTTGATTATCAACTTCATCCGAACACTTCCCACATTCATCCGCACATGTACGGATGAATATGGGAATCCGATACCCTGAGGGCCGGATCGGCCGGCCCCGGGAGATCGGAGGACACCATGTCCGGAAAGAGGAAGAAGGGTTCCGAGAAGGCGGCCCAGAGGGCCTACGGGAGGCTCACGAGGCACGAGCGGGACACGGTCCAGAGGATGCTGGAGCGCAGGGCCTCGTGCAGGG